>JAVEDQ010000131.1 GCA_030840885.1 Frankiaceae bacterium | reverse complement strand
ACCCTGACGCTGGTCCTGCGCTACCCCTCGCGCGAGGTCCGCGACGCGGTGTTCGCCGGCGGGATGGCCCGGGGCCTGGACACCAATCTCACCCAGCTCGAGGACCTGCTCGCGAGCGGCTGATCCGAGCTGCCGATCCGAGCTGCCGATCCGAGCTGGTTGGCGACCAGCTCAGGAAGCGGGTTCGGACGCCGCTTCGCCGGGCTGACGCATGTCCATCAGGACCTCGCGCAGCAAGGTGCTCGAGGTGTGCTCGGTGTAGGGGAAGTAGTGCATCCGGGCACCGACGGTGGCCAACTTCTCCTCGAGCAGCCGCCCCTTCTCGGTGCCCTTCCAGTCGTCGCCCTTGAACAGGACGTCGTAGCCGACCACGGGCCACATCTCGAACTTGTCCGCATGCGGGTCGGCCACCACGTCGTCGACGAAGCGGATGCTCGCGACGATGTCGACCCGCTCGGCGAAGGGCACGACAGGCGTCTTGTTCTTCACGCGGGTGACGACCTCGTCGGTGACGACGCCGACCACGAGGCGGTCGCAGTGCAGCCGGGCCGCGCGGATGACGTTGAGATGCCCGACGTGGAACATGTCCCAGACGCCGGGGACGTAGCCAGTGATCATCGGTTCTCCGTCATGACTCGTGGGTCGCGGCTGCGGCGTCGGCACGGGTGAGCTCGCCGTACCACCGCACGAGCGAGGCGACGAAGAACAGCAGGTTGAAGGCCGCGACCGCGGTGTAGACGGGCAGGAACGCCCCGGTCGCGAGCAACCCGAACAGCAGGCAGATCACGCCGTAGTCGCTCGGCAGCACCAGCAGGGCACGCAGCGGGCTCGGGCCCGTGCCGGCTGCCTGCCGCCCGTCTGTGCGCCGGATCTGGTCGACCAGGATGATCCCGAAGAACCAGCTCGTCGCCGTTCCGGCGAACACGATCGGCACGAGCAGCCAGGCCAGGTGTTCCGGCGGGTCGAACCGGAACAGGGAGACGAGCACGGCGAGATGCAGGGCGGCGACCTTGACCGCGTCGACCATGTGGTCGAGCCACTCCCCCGTGCGACTGCCGCCGCCGCGCAGGCGCGCGAGCTGCCCGTCGGCCGCGTCGAAGGCGTAACCCACGACGAGGCACGCGCAGACGACGGCCGCGACGACGCCGGTGCGTGGAAATAGAGCGAGCACGGCGATGCCGCTGAAGCTGAACAGCGCGCTCACCGCCGTCACCTGGTTCGGCGTGCGGTTCAGCACGTACGCGCCGGCCGCGATGAGCCGGCCGAGCTTGCGGTTGACGAAGCGCGAGTAGCCGGGGGCGCCGGGGGTGCGCTTCTGGGCCGTCCGCAGCCGGGTGAGGGCTTCGCGGTAGCCGCGCGGTGGAGCAGGCGCCGTCGTGGTACTTGGCGGCGGGACCGGGGTGACGGTGGCGGTCACGCGGCAGCCCGCCTCGGGTCGGCGGTGTCAGCTGTGTCGGCGGCATCTGCACTGACGTCTCGGTCGGTGGTTTCGGCCGTGACAGAAGTATCGGAATCGCGCATCGCCGGGACCATCCGGGTGCCGCTGACGACCTCGTCGAGCCGCGCACGGAAGCGTTCCGGCGAGAACCGTGCGGCGGCGTCGAGACGTCCGGCCGCGGCCACCGATCGTGCGCGCGCCCAGTCGTCGACCAGCACACGCACCTGCCCGGCCATCGCCGCGACGTCCCCGACGGGCACCAGGAAGCCGGTGCGGTCGTGCCGGAGCACCTCGGCGAGGCCCTGCACGTCGGAGGCGACGACGGGTCGTTCGGCGGAGAGGGCCTCGACGGCGACGTTGCCGAAGGACTCCCCCTCGCTGGGCAGGAGCACGACGTCGCAGGCGGCGACGAAGGGGGCCACGTCGGACTGGAAACCGGAGAAGGTGACCACGTCGGTCAGCCCCAGCTCGGCCACCAGCCGGCGCAGCTCGTCGGCGTACCACTCGTAGCCGGAGAAGACGTCCCCGACGAGGGTCAGCGTTGCGTCGAGGCCACCGCTGCGCAGTTCCCCCAGAACACGGATCGCGACGTGCGGAGCCTTGCGGGGACTCAGCCGGCCGATGACGAGCAACCGCACCGGGCCCTCGAGCACCGGTCGCGCCGGGCTCACCGAAAGGGCGGGCACCCCGTTGGGGACGACGACGGTCCGCCGGGCGAGCCGCGGCACGTCGGACGTCAGCAGTGCGGCGGTGACGCCGCTGTTGGCGATGACCGTGCGCGCCTGGAGCAGCGGCCAGGCCAGGGCCCGGCGTACCGGGCGCGCCAGGTGCTGCTCGGCCTCGTGGACGTGCGCGATGCCCGGCACCCCCGCGAGGCGGGCGGCGGTCAGCCAGGTCGGCGCGGTCAGCGTGTTCACGTAGACCGGGGGGCGGCCGCAGTCACGGATGAGGGCGGCGAGGCGTACCGCGGCGACGGCGCTGCGGCCCGCGAGGACCGGCAGCCCCGTCGGGGTCAGGGCAGCACGACGCAGTACCGGCACGTCCACCGCGGTGACCGGGACCCCGAGGTCGCGGACCGCCGCGGCCAGCGGTCCGTTGCCCGGCAGGGCCACCATCGGAGACCAGCCGGAGCCGGCGAGTGCCGCCACCGCCTGCAGGAACATCCGGTCCGAGCCGTAGAGGTCGTCGAAGGGATGGGCCATGATCAACGGCCGGGATCCCGGCTCCCCGACCGTCGGCAGACGCATGGAGTAGGCATCGGCCTCCCGGCCGAACAGCTGTAGCGCCGGTGCTCCAGCGGCTCAGTTGTTCAGCGACAGCTCAGTGCCCCGGCGAGGCGTCGTAGTGCGAGCGCACCTGGGCGGCGCTCAGCGCCTTGGTGGAGATGGCGACCTCGTCCACGCTGCCGGCGAAGTAGTTGCTCGTCGGCCGGCTCGGCCAGGCCGCGAGGTTGTCCCCGCCGACC
>JAVEDQ010000089.1 GCA_030840885.1 Frankiaceae bacterium | reverse complement strand
GCCAGGGCGGGGGTCCGACCGCAAGGCGTCCCCGCGGTCTGTGGGTGGTGGTCGCGACGAGCGGTCTGCTCGGGGCCGTGTTCGGCTGCATCGAGGTGTCGACCATCGCCTTCGCGCAGCTCGAGGGACGGGCGCAGTTCGCCGGGCTATTGCTCGGGCTCGTCGCCCTCGGCAGCCTCGCCGCCGGGCTCTGGTACGGCACCCGCGCCTGGCGCTGGGACCTCTCCATCCGCTACCGGGTGTCACTGCTGACCCTGGGTGTCGGTGCGCTCCCGCTGCTGTTCGTGCCGTCCATCGCCTGGATGGCGCCCGCCTGCCTCGTGCTCGGGCTCTCGATCGCCCCCACGCTGATCGCCAGCAGCAGCCTCATCGCCCGACTGATGCCACCTGCGCTGCGGACCGAGGGCTTCAGCTGGCACAGCTCGTCGATCAACGTCGGCGTCGCCGCTGGAGCCGCGCTCGCGGGCTCGCTGATCGAGGCCGTCGACGTGCGTGCTGCCTTCGGGGCCATCCCGGTGACCGCCCTGGTCGCCGTGGGCGTCACGGCCCTGGGCGCAGGTCTGCTGCGCCCGCAGTCGCCGGAGCCTGTGGCTGCGGCGCCCAGCGAGGTTGATGTAGGCAGGGTCTGACCTGCGGCGCAGGCCGGAGAGGCTGCCTTGATCGCGGAGCGGTGCTCCGCCTGCGGCGCTCCGACATTCACGCCTTCGGCGCTCCGACATTCACGCCTACGGCGCTCCGACATTCACGCCTACGGCGAAACGGGGTCCAGGAAGGCATGCCGTCGACCGACCCCCGGTTAGGTTGAACCACAGCGCCAGGCGAGATCGTCGGTGCGATGAAGTGAGGAGTGTGCGGTGAGCGATCTGATCGTCCCGAGCCTTCGCGGCCCTGGTTCGGGTTCGTCGAACCAGGACGACCGCGTCTACGACCGTCTCCTGCGTGAGCGGATCATCTTCCTCGGCAGCGTCGTCGAGGACACCATCGCCAACCTCATCTGCGCGCAGCTGCTGCTGCTCGCGGCCGAGGACGACAAGCGCGACATCTACCTCTACATCAACTCACCGGGTGGCTCGGTCACCGCCGGCATGGCCATCTACGACACGATGGAGTTCGTGCCGAACGACGTGGCGACGGTCTCGCTCGGCCTCGCGGCCAGCATGGGGCAGTTCCTGCTCTGCGCCGGCGCCCAGGGCAAGCGGTACGCCCTCCCGCACTCGCGGATCATGATGCACCAGCCCTCGGGCGGCATCGGCGGCACCGCGGCGGACATCGCCATCCAGGCCGAGCAGATGATGTACACGCGACGGGTGCTGCAGGAGCGCATCGCGTTCCACACCGGCCAGACGTTCGAGAAGATCAACGAGGACTCCGACCGGGACCGCTGGTTCACGGCCGAAGAAGCCAAGGAGTACGGGTTCGTCGACAACGTGGTCCAGCGCGCGGCCCAGGTGCCGAGCAGCGGCGCGGTCAGCTGAGGAGCGAGGCCATGAACAGCAACAACGCGACCAATAACGAAGCGATCTACCCGAATCCCACAGGTCGCTATGTCCTGCCGAACATCATCGAGCGCACCAGTCGCGGCGAGTACGGCATGGACCCGTACTCGAAGTTGCTCAAGGAGCGCATCGTCTTCCTGGGCGTGCAGATCGACGACGTCAGCGCGAACGACGTCATGGCGCAGCTGCTCTACCTCGAGTCCGAGGACCCGGACCGCGACATCAACATCTACATCAACTCACCGGGTGGGTCGTTCACGGCGTTGACCGCCATCTACGACACCATGCAGTTCGTGCGGCCGGACATCTCCACGGTGTGCCTCGGCCAGGCGGCCAGCGCGGCTGCGGTCCTGCTCGCCGCCGGCGCCCACGGCAAGCGGTTCGCGGTGCCGAACGCCCGCATCCTCATCCACCAGCCCTCCGGCTCGGGTGAGGGTCAGTCGAGCGACATCGAGATCCAGGCCCGCGAGATCATGCGGATGAACAGCCTGCTCGAGAAGATGCTGTCGGACCACACCGGCCAGACGGTCGAGGGCGTCCGCAACGACATCAAGCGCGACAAGATCCTGACCGCGGCGGAAGCTGTCACGTACGGCCTCATCGACGAGGTCATCCAGAGTCGCAAGACCTCGAAGGTCGCCACGAGCGCATGATCGGCCGATAGTTCCCCGGACCGGGGCGGCAGGCGGTACCGTTCTGCCAGCCCCGGGCACGGGAATCTCCTCGGGACCCGTCCTGAGGAAGTAGACCAGCAGCGACGACAACGGCGGCCCAGCACGAAAGCCGTCCAACAAACCACTAGGGGAGTTGTCAGGGTGGCGCGCATCGGTGACGGCGGTGATCTGCTGAAGTGCTCGTTCTGCGGCAAGTCACAGAAGCAGGTCAAGAAGCTGATCGCCGGTCCCGGCGTTTACATCTGCGACGAGTGCATCGATCTCTGCAACGAGATCATCGAAGAGGAGCTTTCGGAGTCCTCGGAGCTGAAGTGGGACGACCTCCCCAAGCCCCGGGAGATCTACGAGTTCCTCGACGGCTACGTCGTCGGGCAGGACACGGCGAAGAAGACCCTGTCGGTCGCCGTCTACAACCACTACAAGCGGGTCCAGGCCGGTGGTGAGGGCGGCAAGGGCGACATCGAGCTCGCCAAGAGCAACATCCT
>JAVEDQ010000083.1 GCA_030840885.1 Frankiaceae bacterium | reverse complement strand
GTACGACACGCGAGCAGGCTAGCGCCAGGACGGCGACGAGGTCGCCGAAGCGTCCGTCGCGCGCTGCAGCAAGGGAAATAGCCCTGAATCGCTATAGGTCCGGCAAACCCGGACAATCTACGCTGGCGCCGGTTCCTGCTCCGGGGGCTTTCCGTTCTCGAGAACGATCTCGACCCACAAATCTCGATGAGGAGATTTCATGCGTGTTCGCCTGCTGGCCGGTCTGGCCGCGGTGACGTGTACGGCTGCCTTTGCCCCTGCTCTCGCCTCGGCTGCACCGCCGGCAGGCGCCGGAGGGCAGGCCGGAGCGCACGGCAAGCCCATCCGCGACGCCTACATCGTCGTCCTGAAGCGCGACAGCGAAGGTGATGCGGGCACCACGGGCCAGCAGCTGGCGAAGGAGAACGGCGGACGGGTCGACAAGGTCTACCGCAACGCGCTCAAGGGCTTCTCCGGCACCTTCACCGCGCAGCGGGCCGAGGCGTTGCGTCACAACCCGAAGGTCGCCTACGTCGAGCAGGACACCACGGTGACCGCCGACGCCACAGAAACGCCCGCCACCTGGGGCCTGGATCGCATCGACCAGCGCACCCTGCCGCTGAACTCGAACTACGACTACACGTCGACCGGCGCCGGGGTGAACGCCTACGTCATCGACACCGGCATCCACGCCAGCCACTCCGAGTTCACCGGGCGCGTCGGCAACGGCTACGACGCCGTGACCGCCGGGGGCACGGCCGATGACTGCAACGGCCACGGCACCCACGTCGCGGGGACGATCGGGGGCACCACCTACGGCGTCGCCAAGCAGGTCACGCTGCACCCGGTCCGGGTGCTCGACTGCAGCGGCAGCGGCTCGAACTCCGGCGTCATCGCCGGCATCGATTGGGTCAAGGCCAACCACGTCGGACCGTCCGTGGCCAACATGAGCCTCGGCGGCGGCGCCTCGACTGCGCTCGACACAGCGGTGAACAACGCCATCGGCGCCGGCGTCACCTTCTCCGTGGCCGCAGGCAACGACAACCTCGACGCCTGCAACTCGTCACCGGCGCGGACGCCCGCCGCCATCACGGTCGGGGCCACGACCAACACCGACAGCCGCGCCAGCTACTCGAACTACGGCAACTGCCTCGACGTGTTCGCGCCGGGCTCGTCGATCACCTCCGCGTGGAACACGGGCGACACAGCGACCAACACGATCAGCGGCACGTCCATGGCGACGCCACACGTCACCGGGGTCGCGGCCCTGGCCCTGTCGAAGAACGCCGGCCTCACTCCCGCACAGGTGCGCGATTCGATCGTCAACTCCGGCTCCGCCGGCACCGTCTCCGCGGCGGGCACGGGCAGCCCGAACGTCCTGCTCTACTCCGGGCTGACCGCACCGGCCACCGCGCCGCCGCCGGTCACGCCGGCCGGCGCGCTGCTCAACCCGGGCTTCGAGTCCGGCCCCGGGGTCGGCTGGGCGCAGACGTCCAGCGGCGGGTACCAGCTGATCACGGCGGACCGGCCGAGGGCCGGCTCCTACGGCGCGTGGACCGGTGGCTACAACGGCGCCAGCGAGTCGCTCAGCCAGCAGGTGACCGTGCCGAGCAACGGCACCTTCGGCTACTGGTACCGCGTGGAGTCGCAGGAGGCCGCCGGCGCCACGGCCTGGGACACCCTCGAGGTCCGCGTCTACTCGGCCAGCGGGCAGCTGCTCGCGACCCCACGTCGTCTCAGCAACGCCACCACCCGCAACACCTGGGCGCAGGACAAGCTGCCGATGGCGGCCTACGCCGGCCAGAAGGTGACGCTGCGCTTCCAGGTGAAGACCGACAGCACCCTGCCCACCAGCTTCTACCTGGACGACACCTCGCTGTAGCGACGAGCCGGCCCGGCTCAGGCTGTCGAAGCGACCAGATGGGGATGCGAAGGTGCACGATGGTGCTCGATGCCGCTGCACGACCGGTACCGGGATCCGGTGGCTCTCGAGGAACTCGATCTCGGCCACCGCCGGGTCGTGGCCGAGGTTGCTCCTCGTGTCGGTGTAGCGCCAGCTGGGCAGATGCAATGCGACGGCGAACGAGGCGGAGGAGATCGTGAGTCCGAACAGCGCGGTTGCGGACGCATCACGTAGTTCCGGTCAAGGTGTCACCCGCTCGCGGCCGGTGGCGCTGGCCGCCATCTGCGTGGTGCTGTTCCTGACCTTCCTCGACACCACGGTCATCAGCGTGGCCCTGGGTGGCATCCAGGGGGACCTGAAGGCGGGCGTCGTCTCGCTGCAGTGGGTCGTCAACGGCTACGCGCTCGCCTTCGCCGGCCTGATGCTGGTCGGCGGGAGCATCGGTGACCTGCTGGGTCGTCGCAAGGTCATGCTCGCCGGGATCGTCGTCTTCCTGGTCGGCTCGGTCATCTCGGCCCTGGCCAACAGCGTGGGGATGCTCGTGGCCGGTCGCATCGTGATGGGTGTCGGCGCTGCGTTCTCCGAACCAGGCACGTTGTCCATGCTCCGGCAGCTCTTTCCGAAGGAGAAGTCGCGCGCCCGAGCCCTCGGCGCGTGGACCGCGGTGTCCGGCCTTGCCCTGGCACTGGGTCCCGTCGTCGGCGGTCTGCTGGTGGCGCTGGGCAGCTGGCGGAGCATCTTCTGGTTCAACCTGGCGCTCGGTCTGTTCGCCCTGGTGGCGGCGGCCGTCGCGCTGCCCGACTCGTCCGACCGCGAGGGCCGCCGGCTCGACGTCGCCGGCGCCGTGCTCGGTGCCGCCTGGGTGACGCTGTTGACCTACGCCATCATCCGCGGCGAGCGGGATGGCTTCACCTCGACGCACATCCTCGTGCTCTTCGGAGCGGCAGCCGTCGCTCTGCTGCTGTTCGTGCTGGTCGAGACCTTCATCGACGACCCGCTCGTCGATCTCGGCTTCTTCCGCAGCCCTACTTTCAGCGGCGCGAACCTCGTGGGCTTCCTGACCTACTTCGGCCTGTTCACCGTCTTCTTCTTCACTGCGCTGTATCTGCAGAGCGTGCCGGGCCAGACGGCAGGGCAACTCGCTCGCCAGTTCGCCCCGATGGCGGCCGGCATGGTGATCGCCGCCGGTCTGACCGGGCGCTGGGTGGGGCACATGGGCCCGAAGGTGCCGATGACCGTGGGCTGCCTGGTCGGCGCGGCCGGAGTCTACTGGACGGACTCGCTGTTGGCGCCCGACGTCGCCTACGGTCCGCTGGCGCTGTCACTGCTCGTCGCCGGCGTCGGGTTCGGCATCGCGCTGGTGCCGGTCACCTCGGCGGCGCTGACCGCGGTCCCCGGAAACCGCTCCGGCATGGCCGCCTCCATCAGCAACACGAGCCGCCAGCTCGGCGCCGTCGTCGCCATCGCGGTGCTCGGCGCCATCGTCAACTCCGCGCTCAGCAGCGGGCTGCAGAAGCGGCTGACCGACATCGGCATCCCGGCCCCGC
>JAVEDQ010000054.1 GCA_030840885.1 Frankiaceae bacterium | reverse complement strand
CACCCGCCTGGTGTCCGCGGCCGGCTGCTCCAGCGGCGGTGCCTGCGCGGGGACCGCGGCCCGTCGTGGCCGCCGCACCGGTGCGCCTGCCGCCCGCGGCCCGTAGCCCACGAGGACGGCGTCGCCGGGGCCCTCCAGACCGGCACCGGCACCCGTCTCCACCTCAGCAAGGACGACCAGCTCGATGAGCGGTGCCCCGACCGCGAGCACTCCGCCTTCGTCGGCCCCCAGCATCGAGACGGTGCCGGCGACAGGGCACGGGATCTCGACGGCGGCCTTGGCCGTCTCCACCTCGACGATCGGTTGGTTGACGACCACCTCGTCACCGACGGCAACCCGCCAGCGGAGGATCTCCGCCTCGGCCAGGCCCTCCCCGAGGTCCGGGAGCCGGAAGACATGGCTTGTCACGCGAACGCCAGGCTGCGATCGACCGCATCGAGCACCCGATCGACATCGGGCAGGTACAGCTCCTCGAGCCGCGACGGTGGGTAGGGCACGTCGAACCCGCCGACCCGCAACACGGGCGCCTCCAGGGAGTAGAACGCCTGCTCGGTGACGCGGGCGGCGATCTCAGCGGCCAGCGAGCCGGTCTGCGGTGCCTCGCTGACGAGCACGAGCCGACCCGTCGTTCGTACCGCCGCCACCACGACGTCGAGCTCGAGCGGTGCGAGCACCCGCAGCTCAACGACCCCGATGGAGCGTCCCTCCGCCGCTGCAGCCTCCGCCGCGTCGAGGCAGGTGCGGACCGTCGGTCCGTAGCCGACCAGCGTGACGTCCGTGCCGCTGCGCAGGACGCGGGCGGCCTCCCCCAGCCCGGTCGGCGGTACGGATTTCGGTAAGACCGACTCCACGACGTCGCCCTTGTCCCAGTAGCGGCGCTTGGGCTCGAACAGGATGACGGGGTCGTCGCAGCGGACCGCGGCCCGGACCGCGTCGTAGGCGTCCTGCGGCGTGGAGCACGTCATGACCCGCAGGCCCGGGGTGGCGCAGAAGTAGGCCTCGGGGCTCTCGGAGTGATGCTCGACGGCGCCGATGCCGCCGCCGTAGGGGATACGGATCGTGATCGGCATTCGCACCCGACCGCCGGAGCGGACGTGCAGCCGGGCGACCTGGGTCACGATCTGGTCGAACGCCGGGAACACGAAGCCGTCGAACTGGATCTCGCAGACCGGCCGCCGCCCCCGCATCGCCATACCGACGGCGGTGCCGATGATCCCGGATTCGGCGAGCGGGGTGTCGACGACGCGGTGCTCGCCGAACTCCTGCTGCAGGCCGTCGGTGACCCGGAAGACGCCGCCGAGGCGGCCCACGTCCTCGCCCATCACCACGACCCGGTCGTCGGCGGCGAGCTCGGCGGACAGCCCGCGAGTGATCGCGCCGGCGAGCGTCAGCCGCTCGCGTCCCTGCACCGTGCGGTCACGGGGCAGCGCAGGTGCGGTCACCGTGCACCTCCCGAACCGGGTGCATTCTCGAAGCTTGCGAGGTATTGCTCGTGCCATTGCCGCTGCTCGGTGAGCGACGGCGGCTCCGTGGCGTAGACGTGGTCGAACATCGCCCCGGGAAGCGGGTCGGGGATGGCCCGGCACCCGGCCCGGACCTGGGCGGCGAGGGTCTCGGCCGCCGCGTCCACCTCGCCGAGGAACCCCGCATCGGCCAGGCCCTGGCCCTCGAGGTACCGCCGCAGCCGCAACAGCGGGTCGCGGGCCTCCCAGGCGGCCAGCTCAGCCGGGTCGCGGTAGCGGCTGGGGTCGTCAGAGGTCGTGTGGGGCCCCATGCGATACGTGTGCGCCTCGATCAACTGCGGCCCCTCACCCCGCCGTGCCCGCTCGAGCGCGGCTGTCGTGGCCGCATGCACCGCGAGGACGTCGTTGCCGTCCACCGCGGTCGCCGGGATGCCGAAGCCCTCGGCCCGCGCGGTCAGCGGCGCGCCGAGCTGCCGCGCGGCCGGGACGGAGATGGCGAACTGGTTGTTGGTGCAGAAGAAGACGACCGGGGCGTCGAAGCTCTTCGCCCAGACGAAGCTCTCGAGGACGTCACCCTGGCTGCTGGCCCCGTCGCCGAAGTAGGCGAGGACGGCGGGTGGTGCGGCGACCACCGGGCTCGACGACGTCAGCTGGCACTGTTCCTGCTGGCGCTGTTCCTGCTGGATCGCCATCGCGTAGCCGACCGCGTGCAGCGCCTGGGCGCCGACGACGATCGTGTAGAGCGCGAGACCGGTGGCCTCCGGGGACCAGCCGCCGAGCGTCGTCCCGCGGAACAGGCCGAGGATGTCGACCGGGTCGACACCGCGACACAGCGCGACCCCGTGCTCGCGGTAGGTCGGGAAGGCCATGTCCTCGGGGCGCAGCGCGCGGCCGCTGCCGACCTGCGCCGCCTCCTGCCCGCGCAACGGTGCCCAGAGCCCGAGCTCGCCCTGGCGCTGCAGCGCGGTCGCCTCGTCGTCGAAGCGGCGGACGAGCACCAGGTCGCGGTAGAACGCGCGGTACTGGTCGTCGGTGAGGTGCAGCGGCAGGTCCGGGTCGTCTACCCGGCGCCCTTCGGGCGTGAGCAGCTGGAGCATCCGGGGCTCACCGGGCGGTCGTCCGGCTGCGGAGCGCCGAACCGGTCGCAGGTCGAGGTCGGTCTTCAGGTCAGACAACGTGCGCCTCCTTCGCCACGGCTTCGGGCGGGGTCGCCGCCGGTCGTCCGTGTCGTGGGCTCCGGAAGGGGTGGCTCCGGAGTGCTCGGAGCGTAGCGCCACCGTCCGGCCGGGCACCAGAGGCACCACCCGAACAGCCCTGCTCCCCGACGTACCGTTGAGGAGCGGGAGCCCGGTGCGGACCGGGCTGAGAGGGTGGGCTGAGAGCCCCCGACCGTTCGCACCTGATCCGGGTCATGCCGGCGAAGGGACTCTTCCGTGAGCATCCAGCAGGACCAGCACCTCGAGCAGAACCGGCACGACCTCCGTTGCGACGTGGCGGTGGTCGGGGCCGGCGTCATCGGCCTGTCGATCGCCTGGTACGCCGCCCGCGCCGGTCTCGGGGTCCGCCTCTACGACCCTCTGCTCGGCCGACCGGTCGAAGCCGCCGGCGACGACGGCGGCGCCAGCTGGTCGGCCGCCGGCATGCTCGCCCCCGTCACCGAGGTGCACTACGGCGAGGAATCGTTGCTCACCCTCAACCGGGCCGCCGCCGACAGCTGGCCCGGGTTCGTCGCCGACCTCGAGTCAGCGGCCGGTCTCGAGATCGGCTACCGCACCTCCGGCACCCTCTCGATCGCCCGCGACGGCGACGACATGGCCGCGCTGGACGAGCTCGCCACCTATCAGGACAAGCTCGGCCTCGACGTCGAGCGGCTGCGGGCGCGGCAGGCCCGGCAACTCGAGCCGGCACTCTCGCCCCGCATCCGCGGCGGGCTGCTGGTGCGCGGGGACCACTCGGTCGACAACCGAGCACTCGTCCGGGCCTTGCGCGCCGCCGTCGCAGCGGCCGGGGTGTCATTCGTCGCTGAGGCCGTGACCGACCTGCGGAGTCTCGAAGCGGCCACCGTCGTCGTCGCCGCGGGAGCGGCGTCCGGGCGCCTGCTGCCGGGCCTGCCTGTCCGGCCGGTCAAGGGGCAGCTGCTCCACCTGCGCGGTTCGTCGCCGCTGATCGGGCGCACGGTCCGGGGGGAGGACGTCTACCTCGTCCCGCGCGCCGATGGTCGGCTCGTAGCCGGTGCCAGTGTCGAGGAGCAGGGTTTCGACCGTCGGGTCACCGCCGGGGCGGTGCACGAGCTGCTCCGCGCGGCCCGCGAGCTGCTGCCGGACGTCGACGAGCTCGAGCTGGTCGGCACCGCTGTGGGGCTGCGTCCGGGCAGCCCTGACA
>JAVEDQ010000098.1 GCA_030840885.1 Frankiaceae bacterium | reverse complement strand
ACGAGCAGGCCGTTCTCCCCGTCGCGGAGGCAGTCGACGACCCCCACCACCGCGGTGGAGACGACCGGCAACCCGCAGGCCATGGCCTCGAGCACCGTGTTCGAGAAGCCCTCGGAGTAGGTCGGTGAGACGAAGATGGTGCCGCGCTGGTAGACCGCCGGTGCGTCGTCGTAGGCGGCGTAGCCGGTCAGCTCGACCCGCCCGTCGGGCCGCTCGTCGACCCGGCGACGGACCTCGTCGAGGTCGGGGCCGATGCCGCTGATGATCACCCGCACCGGGTTGCGCAGTAGCGGGAGCGCGTCGAGCAGGTCGAGCACGCCCTTCCGTCGGTCGACGCGGCCGTGGTAGACGAGCGTCGGAAGCTCCGGAGGGGGCGGGACGGCGGCGGGGGTGAACCTGTCGCAGTCCGTCGCCCCACCGATCACGGTGAAGCGGGCGCGGTCGGTGCCGTGCAGGTCGATGACCTCTCCGGCGAACGACTCCGAACCGATCAGCACCGCCTGCGCCCCGTCGAGCACGGTGGTGATGGCCGTCTTGTGGGTGGTGCAGCAGGTGCCGACCCAGTGCCCGTCGCCGCCCTGGATGGAGACGACGTTCGGTACCCCGAGCCGGCGCGACGCCTCGAGCACGGCGAGCCCGGGCGGGTAGCCGTACTGCGCGTGCAGGATGTCGAACGGCGCACCACCACGCGCGGGGTCGGAGAGCTCCTCGACGACCTCGACGAGGCGGGCGACATCGGCCTCGAAGTCTGCTGCGGATTTTCCGTCAACCGTGCTGGTCTCCCCCACCGACTCGACACCGACCACGGTGACCCCGGCGGGTACGCGCTCGGCCGGCGGTGGGCCGCCGCCGTAGACCCCGCGGCCGACCGGGTCGTCGCGGTACTGCGCGACGAGAGTGACGTCGTGCCCGAGCGCGACCAGCTCGCGGAGGAGATTCTCGGCGTAGACGCTCATGCCGGAGACGGCCGGCCAGTAGCGGCGGCTCACGAAGCAGATGCGCACGAGACCTCCTGAGCTGACCCCGGCGACGATGACGCAGCTGACGATGACCCTGCTGACGATGACCCTGCTGACGATGACGCTGCCGTTTCGGCCGCGCGCAGCGTCGCGAGTGCCTGCGGGACCATGCGGTCGGCCCGGTGGCTGTCGCGGGACAGCTCGACGCAGACAAGGCGCTGGTAGCCGATGCGTGTCAGCGCGCCGAGAACGGCGGGCAGGTCCATGTCGCCCTCGTCGAGCGGCAGGTGCTCGTGCACCCCGTGGCGCATGCCCTCGACCGCAACGGTGCCGAGATCGTCCGCATGCTGCACGACCATCTCCTGCGGCAGCCCTTCACCGCTGGCCAGGCAATGTCCGGTGTCCAGGGCGAGTCGCAGGCGCGGGGCCTCGGCTGCAAGTTCCATCCACTGCGCACAGGTCTCGACGAGCATGCCGGGCTCGGGCTCGAACGCGAGGTCGATGCCGAGGTCGGCGACCTCGTCGAGCACGCCGGACACGCCGTCGGTGAGCCATCGCGCGGCCTGCGCGCGGTCGACGCCGGGCTGGGGGACGCCGGCCCAGAACGAGACCGCTTCCGCACCGAGGTCGGCACCGACGGCGGCGGCGCGGACCAGGAAGTCGACGCGTCGGGCACGTCCCTCGGCCTCCGGGCTGACCAGCGTCGGCTCGTGCTTGGCTCGGGGATCGAGGAGGAATCGGGCGCCCGTCTCGATGACGCAGCCCATCCCGCGCGCCCGGAGGCGCCCGGCCAGCCGCAGGGTGTCGCGCGCGAGGTCGGGGCCGAAGGGGTCCAGGTGCGCGACGTCGAGGGTCAGCGCGACGCCGTCGTAGCCGCTGTCGGCGAGCAGGTCGACGGCGTCGGCGAGGCGGTGGTTGGCGAGCCCGTTGGTGTTGTAGGCGTAGCGCAGCGCCGTCACGCGTTCCCCCCAGGTGCCGTCGCGAGGTCCTGGGCCAGCGCGAGCGGCGCCGCGTGCCGGGACGGCTCACGGTAGAGCGGGTAGAGACCGCCGACGACGCGGTCCAGCGCCGTCCGGTCGACCCACCCGGGACCGCCGAGCCGCTCGACCGCGGCGTCGGTCAGCAGGACCGGCGACGCCCCGGGGCGACCCTCACCGACCCAGGCCAGGTCGTCGCGTCCGGCGTCGATCAGCCGCCGCAGGTTCCGCTCCCCCACGCGTCCGTAGGACATCGTCTCGACCTCGAGGCCCGGTACCAGCACCTTCGCGGCGCTGACGGCGCGATCGCCCGGCGACAGATCGGCGACGAACACGTCGGTCAGCCCGGCCTCCGCCAACCGTGCCACGAGCAGGGCGGGGATGTCGGCCTGCTCCGCCACCGGGGTACTGGGCAGGTCGGTCAACGCCACCGACGACCGCGACGACAGCACGGTGTCGGCGAGCCGGCCCCGCAGTTCGCCTGCGGAGAGGCGCAGCCACTCGACCATCGAGGCGAGGGCGCGGTGCTCCTCCTCGGCGAGGTCGACAGCGGAGACAGCGCGGCTCACGTACGCCGGGCTGGTCTGCGCCGCGATCAGGTCGAGTGGGCCGTGCATGAAGACCTTCCGTGCCCGGGAGGCGGCGTACTCCAGCAACGCCTTCCGCACGGCGCGGTCGCGGTCGGGATGGGTGCCCTCCCCGCAGGCGGTGGTCATGATCGGCAGGTCACGGTCCTCGGGCCCGGGGCCGACGGCGTAGACGTTGGGGATCCCGAAGTCGGTCGAGGCGAGCTTCACGCGGGGCGCGACCCCCGCCGCGCGCAGCCGCCGCAGCACCTCGAGCGCCTGCGGATCGGCGAGGGCGTCGAGGTCGACGTCGACACCGGCGTCCATGGCCCGGAACCGCAATCCGTTGCCGTCACGCTGCAGCAGCTCCAGCAGGCCGTGCGCCATGGCCCAGGGCAGGTCGGGACCGGCGCCGAGCCCATTGGTGATGACGGTGGTGAGCCAACCGGCCGCGGGCGGGGCGCCGCGGAGGTCGGTCGGGTTCGACGCCACGAGCTCGGCCGGGACGAGCACCGTCTCGCCGAGTTCGACGCCGGCGGGTCCGGAACCGGCGTCCGGCGTGAGCGTGAGGCGACGCATCGGCAGCCACTGCATCGGCCGGTCGTCGTCGTAGTCGCTGCCGGCCTCCAGGCACAGCGTCCGCGGGTCGGCGACACCGTCACCGAGTTCCCGGCGCAGCTCGGCGTAGGAGCCCTCACGACGGGCCGCGTCCGACAGCGAGGCCCAGGAGCGGTACTCCTCGGTGACCTCGCCGTACGCCCCCGTTCGCGCGGCCTCGGCGTCGACACCGAAGCCCTGCCCGCCCTGCTTCGGGCGACCCTGGGCGGCGTCGGCGTGCAGGCTCACCGACCAGAAGGGGACGCCGACCTGGTCGAGGCCGGTGAGGTCGAACTCCTCGACGGCTGTGTTCTCACCGGTACCGCCACCGGCACCGCCCCCGGGCAGTGCTGCGGCGTAGATCTCGGCTGGGCTGGTCATGCGGAGGGTCCTCCGGGGACGTTGACGGAAGTATCGGAATGGGTGGCGCGTAGGTCGGCGAGCGGGACGGGGCCGGCGAAGGGCGGCCCGGCCAGCAGGTGGTCGAGCAGGGCCAGCACCTCGGCGGTGCCGACCTCGGCGGTCTCGAACGGGGTGAACACGCGGGAGAAGTCGAGCCGCTCGACGACGGAGCGGTAGAAGCGGATCTCGCCGTGCGAGAGCGGGATCTGCGCGTGGAACGCCTTGTGCGCCGACAAGCCGACCGCCTCACCGGCCGGGCCGAGGTCGACCTTCAGGCTGTCGCCGCAGAACAGGTACCCGCGCCGCTCGTCGTGCAGGACGCTGTGGCCCGCGAAGTGACCTCCGGTGCGGTGCAGGGTCAGTCCGGGGGCGACACGGAAGACCTCGTCGGTCGGCCAGGTGACGACGAACGCCTTCGTCCAGATCAGGTCGTCGACGCCGACGAAGACGACCGGCGGCGCGAGCTCGTCCTGCAGTTGCCACAGGGCGCCGTAGCCGTGGACGTGGCTGCTGCCCAGCGACACCACGCCGCCCCGCGACCGCAGCTCCGCCAGTGCCGCCTCGTCGTAGAAGGGGGCGGCCTCGAAGCCGACGAGACCGTCGTCGGTCTCGATCACCCAGCCGGAGCCGGCGAGCCCGAAGTCGGGTGAGCAGGAGAACTGGGTGACGCCGTCTGCGGCGGCGCTCCAGGAGCTCGTAAGCCGGTCGGCCACCTCCTTCGCCGAGCGGAACTCGAAGCCTCCGACGGGCAGGGCGTTGCGGACGTCGACGCACACCGGACAGGTCGGCGGCGGGCCGCTGGGGAACCAGCGCTGCCAGTGCCCGCAGTTGGTGCAGGCGTAGCTGACGGTCCCGGCGTGGACGTCGGCCGAGCGGATGCTGTTGATGCGGGTGGAGACGGATCTCGGCGGCGGTGGGTTGGCAGGCAGCGGGACGGTCATGCGAGCTCCTTCTGCGAAGCCGTTCGGGCCGAGCGGGCGGCGTCGAACAGCAGACGGTGCAGCGCGAGATCGCGCTCGAGCGGATAGGACCACGCGGCACCGAGGTGAGGCCCCACGGCATCCTGCAGCCCGGCGCTGAAGGCGGAGACCTGCTGCTCGAAGGGGGAGACCGCGGCGTCGAACTCGACGGGGCCGGACCAGCCCTCCCGCGCCGAGAGGAACTCGAGCCGCCCTCCGGCCGTCTGCCCCATCGTGTCGGTGGCCGTCAGCTGGCCGCGGGTGCCGACGATCTCGAGGCGACGACGGGGCAGCACGTCGGGCAGGTTGTAGGCGACGTGCATGCTGAGCAGCACTCCCCCGTCGGTGCGTCCGGCGAGTACGGCGCCGTCGTCGACCGGGTAGTCGTGGACCCGCGACTGCAGCAGGACTTGCAACTCGACGAGGTCGTCGTCGAGCAGCACGCCGACGAGGTCGACACCGTGCGGGGCGAGGTCGACCAACGC
>JAVEDQ010000115.1 GCA_030840885.1 Frankiaceae bacterium | reverse complement strand
CACTCGCCGCCTCCGGGACGGGAGTCCGCCTCGTCACGCTGCACGGCGAGCAGATCGCGGCCGTCGCCGCCGGTCGCTGGTCCTCGGCGACCGACCTGAGCCGTCTGCTCGACCGGCTGGCCACGCTGGAACCCACCGACGGTGCGCTGGCCGGCCGGGGCCACCCGTCGCGGCCGGTCCTCTCGACCGGTGGCTCGGGCGACGTGCTCGTCGCCGTGCTCGGCCGATGGAAGGCCGCAGACGCCGCACTGCTGCCGGTCTCCAACGCCGGGCCTGGTCTCGCCCTGTTCGTCGGCTCGGCCGCGGGTGACTCCGGAGACCGCGTACTCGCCGCCGCGGGCTGGCACACCACCGGCGTCCCGGACCTCGCCGCGCTGCCGCTCGTGTGGCAGCGGACCGGCGCCGGTGCGGATGCCGTGGGCCAGCGGAGGTCGCGGTGACCAGCACCCTGCTCGGCCCGCCGGTCTCGGGAGCCCCCGCCGTACCCCCGGGAGGCGGGGATCGCCCCGGACGCCGCCGCAGCTCCGGCGGACCGGGAACCGGGCAGGCCGGGATGGGGCTGCTCGCCGCGGTGGCGACGCTGCTGGCCTCCTTCGGCCTGAGCCGGGTCTTCGAGGGCGTCGCGTGGTGGTTCCTCCCCGCGGTCGGTGCGGTCCTCACCGCGTCGGTCGCCGGCCTGATCGGTCGGCTGGCCCGCGTCCCGCTCGTCGTCCTGCCGGTGCTGTACGCACTCGGCCTCGCGTTCTATGTGCCGCTCATCAGCGCACCGGGCACCACCTTCGGGCCGGTGCCGACGTCGGCCAGCCTGGCCGCGCTGGCCGATCTTCTCGGCGTGGGGGCGGAGGACGTCCGACGCCTCGCCGTGCCCGTACCGGACAGGCCCGGGCTGGTGCTGCTGGTCGTGCTCGGCATCTACGGCGTCGCGTGTGCCGTCGACGTCATCTGCACCCGGCTCCGATCGCCCGCCGCTGCGGGACTGCCGTTGCTCGCGCTGCTGGCCGTGCCCGCGGCGATCGTGCCCGGGGACATCGGCATCGCACCCTTTCTCGCCGGGGCCGTCGGCTACCTGCTGCTGCTCGGCGCCGACGGCCGCCGTGTCGTCCGCGACCGGGTCGGGTCGCCCGGGGCGGACGGCGATGCGCCGGCCCGCAGTCCCGGCACGCTGCGCATCGCGC
The DNA here is from genome assembly GCA_030840885.1 of Frankiaceae bacterium. Taxonomy (GTDB): domain Bacteria; phylum Actinomycetota; class Actinomycetes; order Frankiales; family Frankiaceae; genus JAVEDQ01. The sequence goes on along the minus strand of JAVEDQ010000115.1, from coordinate 7,391 downwards.
TCATCGCCCTGACCGCGGCGGTGGTGCTGCCGACGCTGTTGCCGGGGCCGGGCCGCGGGCTGTTCGTGCCGGCGGCGGGTGACAGTGCCCTCGGCGGGAGCGGAAACGGCGCCCGCGTCGTCCAGCCCTTCGTCACCCTGGACCAGCAGCTGAGGTCGAGCCAGGTCGTGCCCCTCCTTCGGGTGCGCACCGAGACGCCGGAGTACCTGCGGCTGACCGCACTCGAGCTGTTCGACGGCGAGCGCTTCTCCCTCGGACGGCTGCAGGCGGACCCCTCGGCACGCGTCGGCAACGGGATCACCCCGGTCGGCAACGTCCGCACGGTGACCGCCACCGCCGAGGTCAGGGTCCGTGATGTCTACCGCCAGCGCTACCTGCCGGTGCCGTTCTCGCCGTCGAACGTGTCCATCTCCGGCGACTGGCGGTACGCGGCCCCGACCGCGACGGTGTTCTCGGGCCGGACCGACACCGGCGGGACGCGCTACTCCTACACCTCGCAGATCCCGACACCGTCGGCCGCGGACCTGCGCGAGGAGTCCGCCCCCGTGTCGCTACCGGCGGAGATCGGGATCGACCGCCGGCTCCCGGGACTCGACCGGTCGGTCATCGACCTGGCGCGGCAGCTCACGGGCCACGAGGCCACGACGTACGACAAGGTCGCGGCCATCCAGCGGTATCTGCGCTCGCCGCTGTTCACCTACGACCTGAACGGGGCGCCGCGCGGCACCCGTGACCCGCTGCGGACCTTCCTGCTCGAGACCCGGCGCGGCTACTGCGAGCAGTTCGCCTCCGCGATGGCGGTCATGGTGCGAGCCATCGGTGTGCCGGCGCGGGTCGCCATCGGCTTCACCCCGGGTACCCGTGATGCCTCCGGCGAGTGGGTGATCACCAACCGTGACGCCCACGCCTGGCCCGAGGTGTGGTTCCCGCGCGCCGGTTGGGTGCGTTTCGAGCCGACGCCGCGCGACGACTCCGCCGACACGCCGCCGCCCTACAGCGTCCCGCCTCCTCCCGGGTCCACCGGCCTCGAATCCGACCTACCGGGCCAGAGCTCGGGCTCGACCGCCGGATCCGACCTGCCGAACCGGTCGGCCCCGCTGCCGGACGTCGCCGCGGCCCCGCTGCCCGGCAACGTCCGTACGCCCTCCGCCTCGTCCGGCTCGGGAAGGTGGTTCGCCGGCGGGACGGCTGCCGTGGTCGGCGCCGTCGTGCTCGTCAGCCCGGCACTGGTGCGCCTGGGACGCCGACGACGCCGCCTGACCTCGGCGGACCCGTCCGACGGCTGGGCGGAGCTGACCGATACCGCCACCGACCTGGGTCTCGGGGTGCGGGCGACCGAGTCGCCGCGGGCTGCCGCACGCCGCTGGGGCGAGCACATCAGCGGCGTGGACGCCGACGGCTCGGCGACCCGGGCGGTGCAGGAACTCGCCCGCGGGGCCGAACTCGCCCGCTACGCCGGCGGGGACCCGGATCGGTCCGAGCTCGCCGGTACCGGGAGCGTTACGGGCGCACGACGCGCGGTGACGGCGCTGGAGCAGGCGAGCGGACGGCGTCGCCGGCTACAGGCCTGGCTGGCCCCCCGAACGGTCCGGGACGCGGTGACGCACACCGTCTCGGGTGGCCGGCGGCGACTGGCCTCGCGTCTCCGAGGACTGCAACGCCGTACGAGCTGACGGCGGGCGACGCCGGGGGCAGGCGACCGGAGCGAGCGGAGTTCGCTCAGCGACCGTCGCGATCTTCCCAGCGCTTACGCCAGCGCTCTTCCATGCGTTCCATGAACGGCACCCGCGAGGTCGATTTCGACGTGCGGGCCTGGCGCGTGGAGACGTCCGGACGGCCCGACAGGCGCTTGAGATCGGCGGCGAGGCGAAGCGCGGCGAGGAGCATCAGGCCGAAGCCGACGAGCCCCAGGACGAAACCGGCTGGGCCGGTGACGATGACGGCGGCGACCAGGGTGGCCAGGCCGAGCAGGAACAGTGCGAAGGACCGCCAGAGGCGGCGCACGACGTAGACCCGCGGATTCGTTGAACGAATGGTGCTCGCGAGCTTGGGGTCGTCGGCGTACAGCGCACGCTCGATCTGCTCGAGCAGGCGCTGCTCGTGCTCCGAGAGCGGCATTCGCGCTCCTCCCACGCCATGGCAGAGGACGACCGACTGGTCCCTCTCAGGATAGGCACACCCGACGGTTGTTGGTAGCCGACCTTTGTCTCGATCTCATCGGCTATCCGACACGATGACCAAACGTTACTGCTGCGTCGCGTCGTCCGGGCGTGGTCCGGTCAACTCGTGCCGCCGACCGCGAACGAGGCGGCCGTTCAGGACGGTCGGGGCGGTTCGAGCAGCGTCGCGGGCCGCACCGCGCCGGCGCCGAAACGCCGGGACGCCCGGTCGACGGCCTGGTCGGCCTCGCGCCAGCCCGACTCCCGCTCCCCCAGCGTCAGCTGCCGGGCCGCCTGCCCGGAGGGCTTGAGGGATTCGGCCCGGACGCCGACCAGCCGGAGCCGGGCACGCTGTAGTCCGAGCGCCAGGAACAGGCTCCGCGCCACCTCGTAGACGTCGCGACCGGTGTCGGTCGGCAGCCGGAGGGTCCGCGACCGGGTGATCGTGGTGAAGTCGGCGAACCTCACCTTGATCGAGATCGTCTTGGCCGCCCAGCCCTGCTCCCGGAGCCGGGCTGCGGTGCGCTCCGAGAGGCGCAGCAGCTCACGCAGCACCACCGCCGGGTCGTCGACGTCCCGGCCGAAGGTCTCCTCGTGGCCGATGCTCTTGTCCGGCTCGACGGGGACGACGTGCCGCTCGTCGCGGCCCCAGCTCAGCGCGGACAGGTGCGCCCCGACACCTGGCCCGAGGGCCCGCTGCAGCGTCGCGACGGGGGTGCGGGCGATGTCACCGACCGTCCGCAGCCCCAGGCGGCGCAGCGCCTCGGCGGTCTTCTCACCCACGCCCCACAACGCCTCCACCGGCAGCGGGTGCAGGAACGAGACGACGCTGTCGTGCGGGACGACGAGCAACCCGTCGGGCTTGCTGTGGGTGGAGGCCAGCTTCGCGACGAATTTGGTCGAGGCGACCCCGACCGAGCAGGTGATCCCCTGCTCGTCGGCGACCCGGGCACGGATCCAGGTGGCGATCTGCGTCGGGGTCCCGTGCCGACGACGGGCACCTCCCACGTCGAGGAAGGCCTCGTCGAGCGAGAGCGGCTCGACGATCGGGGTGATCGTCCGGAACAGCTCCATCACGCCGGCCGACACCTCGCTGTAGGCGGCGAAGTCGGGGCGGAGCACGACCGCGTCCGGGCACATCCGGCGGGCCCGCATGATCGGCATCGCGCTGCGGACCCCGTAGGCCCGGGCCTCGTAGGTCGCCGAGAGCACCACACCCCGGGAGCCCGACCCGCCGACGATCATCGGCACGCCACGGAGATCGGGCCGGCGCCGCAGCTCGACGGAGGCGTAGAAGGCGTCCATGTCGACGTGCAGGATCGGGCAGCCCTCGTCCTGAGTCGGCACCTGGCCCGATAGCGACGGCGACGGCGACGGCGACCCAGCAAGGACGTGGTCAGTCGGCACGGACGGCTCCCGGGTCGAGCTCAGCGGCGGGAACCGAGCAGATGCAGCTGGGTCGCGAGAGCCCGGAACGCCGGGTCGGTGGCGGCAGCGAGCTCGAGCCGCTCGAGCGCCGCACGTGCGTCGACGTCCACGTCGAGGGCGCCGGCGGCGACGAGATCGGTGAACACCCGCACCCCGGAGAGGCTGTGCACGGTGAGACCGACTGATTCGGCGAGCGCGACCAGCTCGTCGGGGGCGAAGCGGCGCAACAACCGGTCGGCCGGCCCGGCCCGGCCGTCGGGATCCGCGAGGGCGGCTTCGGCAGCGGCGAACCGGCCGGAGAGCGCCCTGGCGACGACCACGGCGTGCCGGTTCGCCGACAGGATGCTGACCAGCCCGTCGCGGCGGACGACCTCGAGGCCGGCGGTGAGACCGTCGGCGGGGTCGTCGACGACCTCGAGAACGGCGTGGCAGAGCAGCACGTCGGCCGAACCCGGTGCCACGACGTCCGCCAGCGATGACAGGTCGCCCTGCTGGCCGGACACCCGCTCGGCGACGCCGCTCTCTGCCGCACGCCGTTCGAGCGCAGCGAGCGCATCGGGGCTGGGGTCGACGACGACCACGGTGTGGCCGAGCGCGGCGAGCGGGACGGCGAGGCCACCGCTGCCGCCCCCGGCGTCAACGACGGTGGCCCCATCGGCGAACTCCGGGTTCGCGTCGAGGGCCTGCCGCAGCTCGTGCCAGACCGTGGACAGGCGTTGCGACGCCCAGGACGGCACCGATGACGGTGTGCGGTTCGACCCCACCGCCCGCAGCCTAGTGGCGGCCGGCCCTCGGGCCGGGCCGTCAGGAGGCTGCGACGACCCGGAGCGTCAGGCTGCCGCTGTTGCCGACCCGGTCGTCGAGGACGACTCCGGTGATCGGCATCGAGACGCGGGGCCGGACCGTCATGCGGTACCGGTGGTCGCGCGTGTTGCAGCCGCCTCCGGTGTCGCTCACCGGCGTCCACGTGCTGCCGCCGAAGGAGCTGTTGCCGCCGACCAACAGGTCGAGCGCCGACGTCCCGTACGTGGGGTTGCTGCGACCAGCAGTCCACGACGTCCCGGCAGCGCTGCACTCGGCGTCGGCGATCGCGCCGGCGGCAGTGCTGAAGCGGTAGGTCCCGCTCGCCTCGATGGTGTACGTCCGGCCCGCGACCAGCTGGGTCGGCGACAGCGCCGGAGCCGCGTTGGCCGCCGCGACCGAGAAGGTGGTGCCCCCGGCCGGGACCGCCGGCAGCGGGGACCCGCGCCAGAACGACACCTGCTTGTAGGCGCCGGCCCAGGTGAAGCTGAAGTGGATGTGGTCCACGTGGCAGGCGGTGGGGTCGGTACCGCAGGAGTAGGGCGTGGGGTTGAAGTTGTTCCACGAGCCGTACATCTGCTTGTTGTAGATGAAGTACTCGACGCCGAGGCGGCGGGCGACGGCCGTGGTGTTGCCCTGCGTGTCGGACGAACGCATCCAGTCGATGACCGCGAGCGCCTTCGGCTGCAGCGTCGGGTTGCGGTAGTCGGCCATCCAGTCCAGCGCCCGCCCCTCGTGGTGCTCGCTCGTCGAGCCGTCGCAGCTGCGGGTGACCCCGGCGGCGATGGTGCCGTAGGTCGCGTTCAGCAGATTGCGCAGCGCGAGGGGGCCCGGCTTGTCGTAGGCGTTCGCGGCCTCGCACGGCTTGGCCGCCGGCTCGTAGAGGGTCGGCTCGATACCGGCGGCGAAGGTCGGGGTCGCAGGCTGGGGCGTGACTGGGGCACAGGCCGCCAGCCCAGCCAGGCCGAGCGCACTGATCAGCAGGGCTGCCGAGGCACGGCGACGCCGCCGCGATGTGGGCCGGGATGTGGGCCGGGATGTGGGCTGGCTCGGGTGCGGACCGTCCGTGCTCAGGGGCAGGGTCACGAGGGTGCTCCGGGGCGACAGGAGCCGCCGAACGGCTCGTCAGGATGGGAATCCCCTGAGTTGTCGGCATTCCGTTATGCGGTATGGAGCAGTTCCCCCTGCCGATCGGCGCAGCCGGGAGCACTGCCGACTGCGCTGCCAACTGTGCTGCCATCGGGTCAGCCACCGGAACTCCCGGAGCTCGAATGCCACAGCCGGCGTGGAGCGCTGCGGGCGTCGCCGCCCGAGGGCGCGACGTCGGAGTAGGGCGACTGCTTGAACCCGGTGGGGTGGACGTGCGGTCGCCCCATCAGCGGGCGGTTCTCACCCGGCCGGCGAACCGGCGGCTTGGTCATGACAGGACGGGTGGAGCGGCTCTCCGCCGCGCCGTGGACCGCTCCTTCGACACCGACGAGCCCCTGGTCGACACCGAAGCCCACGGGGGGACGGGCCAACTCGGCCTCGACCGCCGCCACCCCTCCGACCTCCCAGAGGTCGCGCAGCATCGGGAGCTCCCAGCAGCCGGTGGCCCGGATGGAGACGCCTCGCGGCCCGGTGCGTCGCACGATCCCCCGGACCACCAGCAGCCACGAGTGGAAGACGGTGGAGGCGTAACCGACCTGGGCGTCCTCGAAGAAGGTGGCGTCGAGCGGGCCGGTGGCGTCGTCGAGGGTCACGAAGATGACCCGGCGGCCGGAGCGGATGGGCGGGGTCTGGGTCGCGACCTTCACCCCGCACACCAGCACCTCGGAATGGCTCCGGCGCTGCAGCAGGTGCTGGGCCCGCGTGACCCCCATCGCCTTGAGGAAGGGCTCGTAGAAGTCGACGACGTGGCGGCTGACGTCGAGCCCGAGGACCTCGAGCTCGGCCCCGACCTGCTCGGCGCCGGTCATCTCCGGCAACCCGGAGGGCCGGGTCTCCGACGGGTCGTCGCCGAGGTCGAGGGCGAGCTGGGTGTCGGCCGGGACCACCGGCCGGGCGGCCTGCGACTGCTGCGCGGCCCGGCCCACCACATCGGTCGGCTGCGCCGACGGTGGCAGCGGCGGCGCTGACCTCTGCCGGGAACGACCTCGACCCCGGGCCATCGACCGGCTCCACGCGTCGAGCTCGACGACCTGCAACAGCAGGTCCCGCCGGGTGATCCGGCCCCGGCGCCGCACCGGGGCCAGACCCCCGATGTTGTAGACGCTGTCGAAGGCCCCGGCGAGCACCAGCCGCTCCGCGATCGGGCGGGAGACCGCTGCGCGGTGCCAGAAGTCGGACAGCGAGGCGTAGGGACGCCCGGCGACGATCCGGTCGATCTCGGCCTCGTTGATCCCCTTGACGTCGGCGAGCGACATCCGGATGCCGTAGGCCCGGCCGTCGGGGAGCCGGAGGTCGTCCGGAGCCCGCCGCGGTGGTTCGCCGAGGATCTCGGGCGGCGGTTCGTCGAGCACCCCGACCTTCTCCACCCGGTAGGAGGCGTCGGAGGAGTTCACATCGAGACCCAGCACGGCGATGCCGAACTGCCGGGCGTCGTCGAGGATCAACCGCTTCGGATACATCCCGGGGTCGTGGGTGAGCACCCCGGCGAGGAACGCCGCCGGGTGGTGCGCCTTGAGCCATGCGGACTGGTAGGTCGGCAGGGCGAAGGCGGCGGCGTGCGCCTTGCAGAACCCGAACGAGCCGAAGGCCTTCAGCACCTCCCAGACCCGCTCGATCGAGGTGATGTCGTAGCCCGAGCGCAGCGCCGCCGGGACGAACCACGCCCGCACCTCCGGCTGGCCGTCCGGGACGCCCAGGGCCCGGCGGGCCTCGTCGGCCTCGGCCAACGAGCAGCCGGTGAAGGTCGAGACGATCTGCAGCACCTGCTCGTGGAACACCACGACGCCGCCGGTGTCGGCCAGGTACGGCTCGAGGGAGGGGTGCAGGTAGGACGTCTCCCGCCAGCCCTGCCGC
>JAVEDQ010000023.1 GCA_030840885.1 Frankiaceae bacterium | reverse complement strand
ACCTCGATCATCGCCCTTCGCTGGAACCTGCTCCACGGCGGGTAGACGGTCAACGCCAGTACCAGGATGGGCAGTACGAGGTGGCCCAGTGCGTCGCCCAGCTGCGTCCAGAACCCGCCGGCCAGGTTGGGCGTCGACTCCCCCATCGTGAAGACCAGCCGCCTCCCCACCGCAGTGTTGAGGTCGACCGCAAGGTAGTCCTTGAGCAGCACGGCGAACCAGAACACCGGCAGCGAGAAGAAGACGATGGTCACGGCGGTCAGCGCATGGTCGACCGCTCCTGGACGACGCAGCGCCCCCACGACGCCGACGACGAGGGCGAGAGCGACGGCGAGCAGCAGCGCGAGCGTCAGGAGGCGGGCCGTGACCGCAAGGCGGTCGGCGAGCTCGCCACCGATGTTCGGCACCGAGCGCGACGGACCGAAATCGCCGGAGGTGACGATGCCCTTGATCCACAGCCAGTAGCGGTCGAGCAGCGGCCGGTCGAGGCGCAGGAAGTGCTGCTCGGCCCGGACCCGCTCCGCCACGATCATCGGGTTCGCGTTCTGGCGCAGCTGCTGGGCCTTGAAGTCCTGCAACGGGTCGCCGGAGAAGCTGACCATGAGGAACACGACGAACGTGCTCAGCAGCACGACGGGGATGCTCGTGAGCAGCCGTCGTCCGGCGTAGGACATCATCGGACGCGGCTCACTCCCTGCTCGGCCCCGTCTAGTTCTTCAGGCCCCACTGCCCGATGTTGTACGTCGGCCCGACGGAGGTGGTGTTGTTCCGGATGTTGCCGTAGGTGCTGTAGTAGGCCAGGAAGGTCGGCTTCTGGTACAGCGGCAGGGTCACCGCGTCCCGACTCAGCTGCCGGTCGGCTTCGTTCAGCTGCACCGCCGCCTTCGCCGGGTCGGGCTCGCCGGCGGCCGCGGCCAGGGCGCCGTCGACCGCGGGGTTGGAGTACTGGCCGCCGTTCTGCCCGCCGTCGGTCGAGTAGATCGAGGCGTTCACCGAGGACGGGAACGGTGAGCCGACCCAACCGAACAGGGCGACGTCGAAATCGTGCTTGCCGAACACGGTGGGGCCGAACTCGTCGGTCGGGACGATGTCGAGCTGCACGCCGAGCGGAGCGAAGGCCCGCTGGGTGAACTCCAGCTCCTGCTGCCGGATCGGGTTGCCCTGTGGGTAGACGGCCTTCAGCGCCGGCACCTGCTTGCCGGCCGGGTCGAGCAGCCGGTTGCCGTCGATGCGGTAGCCGGCGTCGGTGAGGATCTTCTTCGCCCCCTCGACGTTGCCGGAACCGAGGCCCTCGGCCGTGACGTTGTCCTGGTAGCCGGCCTGTCCCTGCACGAAGATCCGGTTGTTCAGCGGGGTGATCTGCGACGAGAACTGCTTCACCGTCGCCGCCAGGATCTGGTCGCGGTTGATTGCCGTGAGCAGCGCCTTGCGCAGTGGCAGCTGGGCCAGGGCAGGGCTGCCGACGTTCAGGTCGACGTGCTCGAACTGCGGGCCGAGCCCCACCTCGTAGGTGACCTTTGGACCGATGCGGCGGACGTTGCCGACCAGGTCGACCTGCGGCTGCGGGTAGATCACCTGGACCTCGTTGTTCGCCAGGGCCTGGGGCTCGACGTTCGAGTCAGTGATGATCGAGAAGACCACCGAGTCGAGGTGGGCGCGCGGACCGTAGTAGCGGTCGTTGCGCTTCAGTGTGATCGACTTGTTGGCCTGCACGGAGTCGAGCACGAAGGGGCCACCGGAGACCTTGGCAATCGACGCCGGGCCCTCGTTGAACCGCGCGTGCACGTCGCCGGCCTTCAGGACGTGCGCCGGCAGCAGGACCCCGAACAGGCTCTGCCAGTCGGCGAACGGCTTACGGAAGGTGACGGTGACGGTCTTGCCGCCGTCGGTGCCCTTCACCGCGGTGATGTCCTCGTAGCCGGTCGACGAGGCGGCGCTGTAGGCGGCGTCGGCCCCGTTCTGGGTCTGCCAGCCGAAGATGAAGTCGTCGGCACTGATCGGCGTCCCATCGGACCACACAGCGCTCTGCTTGATCTTGTAGACGATGGTCTGCTGCGGGCTGCCGGCGGTCTGCTGCGCGGAGTCGAGCAGGTCGCTGTTCAGGCGGACCGTGTAGTCGGGCTGCTGGACGAAGGTCGCGGGGAAAATGCCGTTGAGCACCATCCCGCCCTCGAGCGACTGCCCGTCCGCGGAGATCGGGTTGAAGTTGGGGACGTTCTTCTCCAACGCCATCGTCACCGTCCCACCCTCGCGCACCGGGTCGTTCGCGACTGTGTTCGGGGGCGTGAGTCGCAGCGTCGCGTCGGTGGACTTCTTGCCTCCGCCGCCGCAGGCGACGAGGACCAGCAGCAGGGCGGCGACGGCGGCCGCGAGGATCGCCAGGATCCGGCGCCGCACGGAGGACGAGCGGACGCTCCGAGCTGCCGACATGCTTCCCCTTCCTCGGTGCGGCCGAGGCGTCGCCTCGGCCGCAGGACCACCTGATCTCAGGGCGGGCGAACCCGTCCCCGATAGCAGGTGCAATGCGTGCATTCAATCGCCCTATCGCCGCATGGTGCCGGAAGCGAAGCACGTGTTGAACATCCGTGACGAGGAGAATGTGGAGAGTCAGCTCGGGACGGCGGCCCGGACGATACCGGTGAAGTCCTCGGCGACGATGCTCGCGCCCCCCACGAGCGCGCCATCCACGTCAGGTCCGGCGAGCAGGTCCCGCGCGTTGCCGGGCTTCACCGACCCTCCGTAGAGCACGCGCACCCCCGCGGCGAAGGACGACCCCCACCGCTCCCCGAGCCGGCCGCGGATGGCCGAGCACATCTCCTGGGCGTCGACGGGTCCGGCGCTGCGGCCGGTCCCGATCGCCCAGACCGGCTCGTAGGCGACGACGAGGCCTGGGCGTCCGTTCGGGTCGCCGACGTCCACCCCGTCGAGGGAGCCGTCCAGGCTCGTCAGCACGTGCTCGACCTGATCGCCCGCGTCCCGGATCACCTCGGACTCCCCGACGCAGACGATCGGCGTGATCCCGTGGGCGATGGCTGCCTTCGCCTTGCGGGCGACCAGGGCGTCGTCCTCGGCGTGGTACTCGCGGCGTTCGCTGTGCCCGACGACGACATAGGAACAGCCGAGCTTGGCGAGCATCGGCCCGGAGATCTCCCCGGTGTAGGCGCCGGCGACGTGCGGCGAGAGGTCCTGGGCCCCGTACCCGAGCGGAAGCCGATCGCCGTCGACGATCGTCTGCACGCCGCGGAGGTCGGTGAAGGGCGGGATCACCACGACCTCGACGGCGTCGGTCTCCTTCTCCCGCAGGTCGAACGACAGCCGCTGCAGCAGCGCAATCGCCTCGAGGTGGTTCATGTTCATCTTCCAGTTGCCGGCGACGAGGGGACGCCGACGCGAGAGAGGTGCCATGACCGATGATCCTGTCAGGTGAACGGAAAGTTTCGACGGACCCGCGCACGGGCGTCCGAGCGGCCGAACGGAGCCCCCGACGAGGGGGCTCAGGCCTCCAGCGCAGCAACGCCGGGCAGCGTCTTGCCCTCGAGGTACTCGAGGCTCGCCCCGCCGCCGGTGGAGATGTGGCCGAAACGCTGCTCGTCGATGCCCAGCTTGCGGACCGCGGCGGCGCTGTCGCCACCGCCGACGACGCTGAGCGCGCCCGGAAGCGCCGCGATCGCCTCGGCGACGCCCCGCGTCCCCTCCGCGAACGGCGCGAGCTCGAACACGCCCATCGGCCCGTTCCAGAACACCGTCCGCGCCCCGTCCAGCCGGTCGGCGAACGTCTCGACGGTCCGCGGCCCGATGTCGAGTCCCTTCAGGCCGTTCGGGATCGACTCGGCCGGAACCACCGACGTCTCCGCCGACTCGTCGAGCTCCCTGGCGGCGACGATGTCGGAGGGCAGGACGATCTTGTCGCCCGCCTCTTCGAGCAGCTGCGAGCAGGTCTCGACCATGTCGGCCTCGAGCAGCGAGTCACCCACCTCGAAGTTCTGCGCCTTGAGGAACGTGAAGCACATGCCGCCCCCGATGAGCAGGCGGTCGATCTTGGGCAGCAGGGCCTTGATCACGGCCAGCTTGTCACTGACCTTGCTGCCGCCGAGCACCACCACGTAGGGCTTCTCGGGGGGCGCTGCGCCATCTGAACTGCCCCCGGCGAGCCGACGCAGCACCTCGATCTCGTCGAGGACCAGCTTGCCGGCGTAGTGCGGCAGCCGTTCGGCGATGTCGTAGACCGAGGTGTGCTTGCGGTGCACGGCGCCGAACGCGTCGTCGACGTAGGCGCCGCTGCCCGGCACGCCGGGAGGACCGTCGCTGACCAGCGCGACAAGCCGGTCGGCCAGCGCGCCCCGCTCGTCGTCGTCCTTGCTGGTCTCGGCCGCCTCGAAGCGGACGTTCTCGAGCAGCAGGATGTCGCTGTCCTGCATCTGCGAGACCTTTTCCATCGCCGAGGCCCCCGCGATGCCGTCCTCGCCGGCCTCGGCCAGCGGCACGGGCCAGCCCAGCAGCTCACCCATGCGCTCGGCCACCGGTGCGAGGCTGTACTTGGGGTCGATCTCTCCCTGCGGACGACCGAGGTGGGCCATCACCACCACGCGGGCGCCGGCGTCGGCCAGCGCCCTGATGGTCGGCAAGCTCGCCCGGATCCGGCCGTCGTCGGCGACGCGAGGCGGCGCGGGCGACTCTTCGGAAGAGCGTGACGAGTCGAGAGGGACGTTGAGGTCGGACCGCACGAGCACGCGGCGGCCGGCGACCCCCTCGTTCAGCAGGTCGTCGAGGGTCTGCACGGTGTCAGGGTCTCAGAGATTCCTGATTCAGGGATTCAGAGGCTGGAGCCGACGAGGGCAGCCAGGTCGACGACCCGGTTCGCGTAGCCGAACTCGTTGTCGTACCAGCCGATGACCTTGACCATGTCGCCGCCGACCATGGTCATGCCGGCGTCGAAGGTGCAGGAGGCCGGGGTGCCCACGATGTCGCTGGAGACGATCGGGTCTTCGGTGTAGACCATGACGTGCTTCAGCGGACCCTCGGCCGCGGCCTTGAAGGCAGCCTTCACGTCCTCGACGCTCGGCTCGCCGTTCACGCGGCAGACGAGGTCGGTGACCGACCCGTCCGGCACCGGGACGCGCATCGCGATGCCGTCGAGCTTGCCCTCGAGCTGTGGGAGTACCAGGGCGGTGGCCTTCGCCGCCCCGGTCGTGGTCGGAATGATGTTCTGGGCCGCGGCTCGGGCCCGACGGAGGTCCTTGTGCACGCCGTCGAGGATGACCTGGTCGTTGGTGTAGGCGTGCGTCGTGGTCATCAGACCCCGGACGATGCCGAACGCCTCGTCGAGCACCTTGGCCATGGGGGCCACGCAGTTGGTGGTGCAGCTGGCGTTGCTCAGGATGTGGTGCTTCGCCGGGTCGTACTTGTCGTCGTTGACGCCCATGACGACGGTGAGGTCGTCGCCCTTGGCGGGAGCGGAGATGATGACCTTCTTGGCGCCGGCGTCCAGGTGCTTGCGGGCGTCGTCGGCCTTGGTGAAGATGCCGGTCGACTCGATGACGACGTCGCAGCCGAGATCACCCCAGCCCAGGGACGCCGGGTCCCGCTCGGCCAGGACCTTGATGGTGTGGCTCCCGACGCGGATGCCGTCGTCGGCGACGCTGACGTCCTCGGCGAGCTTGCCGAGGACCGTGTCGTACTTCAGCAGGTGCGCGAGGGTCTCGTTGTCGGAGAGGTCGTTGACGGCCACCACCTCGACGTCGGAGGCGGGGTTGGCCAGCACCGCTCGGAGGAAGTTGCGCCCGATGCGCCCGAAACCGTTGACGCCTACCCGAGTGGTCACCTGAGAGCTCCCCTGATCCGATCCGACTCCGACACCGTGTGTCGGACGCTTTCTGCCCCCGGCCAGCCTAGCGGAGCACCCCGACCTGGATGGTTCGGACCGGTCACGACCCGGCCACGCCGAGACCGGAGAGCAGATGACCGGAAGAGCAGCCGTAGCGGTCAGGCGCCTTCG
>JAVEDQ010000015.1 GCA_030840885.1 Frankiaceae bacterium | reverse complement strand
CGGCACCACGCTTGAACAGCCAGCCCGCCGGCGAGAAGACCCAGTGGGCGACCGGGGCGTAGACGACCGTGGCCCACACCGTGATGAAGACGACGAAGGCGCCGAACTTCCAGCGGTCGGCCGTGGCGCCCGTGATCAGCGCCGGCGTGATGATGGCGAACATCAGCTGGAAGGCGACGAAGACGAGCGGCGGGATCACCTGCGGCGAGCCGGCGTCGGTGTAGCCGGGTACCTGCTCGGACATGTGGGCGAGGCCGACGAAGTGGAACCCGCCGATGATGCCGTTCGCGTCGCCGAAGGCGATGCTGTAGGTCACCGTCACCCAGAGGATGCTGACGATGCCCATGCAGAAGAAGTTCTGCATCAGCATGCCCAGGACGTTCTTCGCGCGGACCATTCCTCCGTAGAAGAAGGCCAGGCCCGGGGTCATGAGGAGTACGAGCGCGGAGCTCGCCAGGATCCAGGCGGTGGCGCCCGAGTCAATGGTGGCTGGGTCGAAGGGCAACGAAAGTCCTCCTGCTGTCGGGTCCCCCGACGAACGGGCCCCACGTCCGGATGGGCGGGGCGCTTCGGGTACTGACAGTGGTCAGAGGGCGTTCCACAGCGATTGCCCGCGTGTAACGCGGTCGTGAATTCTGTATTCGGAATGTTTCACCGCTACAGACGGTGATCGGCGAACCGATCATCTCCGCTGGTCAGCGCGTTACGTCGCTGGCACACTCGCAACCATGCCAGCAACGCGCCTCGACCCCGAAGTCCGCCCCGAGGTCCAGGAGGGGGGCGACAGCGACCACTTCGCCCACTACGCCAAGCGCGACGAGATCATGCGCGCCAGTGTCGAGGGCGGCCGCATCACGGCGCTGTGCGGCTTCGAGTTCGAGCCGATCCGTGACCCGAGCCGCTACCCGGTCTGCCCGAAGTGCAAGGAACTCGTCGAGATGGCCGAGCAGCTCAGCTAGCTCTACTCGCTAGCCGACCTTGACCGACTGTCCGCGCGGCACCAGCTCGACCCAGGTGCGGCCCGGGGCCAGGTTGATGGTGTCGCCGCCGGCGGTGGCGTAGGTGGTGCGGGCATCGCGGTCGCTTTTGGACCAGGTGCCGGCGATCTGCTGACCGTTCCGGAAGATCTGGGCGTCGCCGCTGCCGACCAGCGTCGAGACGGGCACGCCGTGGCCCGCCGGGTCGATCTGGCCGCTGTCACGGACGTCGACGAACTGCACGACGAGGTTCGCCGGGCCGATGCGGCCGCTGCCGGTGACGGTGAACGGACGCCCGCCCTGCGAGCGGCGCCAGGCCTGGCCGTCCCAGGCCCACGACACGGCCGCTGCGGGCGAGAAGTCGATGGCCACCGACGTCGCCGGGGTGGCGCCGGCGGGGAGGTCGCCGTAGTGGAACAGCGGCTTCGGTGCCTCGTCGTAGGGCGACTTCGCGAGCGCCCAGAAGCCGGGCGCGGAGGCGAACAGGTTGTGCGGGGGACGGCGGGCGGTGTCGCGCCGGTAGGGCGGCCCTTCACCGAGCGAGGAGGAGGTCGACAGATCCTGCGCCACCGCGCCGATCTGGGTGACGTAGTCGGGGATGCCGCCGGCGAACACGGCGAGGCCCTGCAGCGGGGCGGCGAGATCGGGGTCCTGGCCCCGCACCGACCGGACGGGGCCGATCTGGCCCGGGTCGGTCGACTGGAACACCGCGGCGAAGCGGGTGATCCCGCCCTCGGCGACCACTTCGTAGACGACGTCGGCCTGCTCGATGCCGGTCTGCGGCCGGGCATCAGGCGAGTTCTCGATCTTCACGAACAGCGCCGGACGGCTGCGCTCGGTGGAGGTCCCGGTGGCGGGCAGCCCGGTCAACGGCGCGATGGAGTCATTCGAGGAAGGGCTGCTGCCGCCGCAGGCGGCGAGCGCGAGGCTCACCAGCAGGCCGGACAACAGCAGGCGCGCGCGTCGCATCGGGGCAGCCGTCACGGCTCCTGACTCTGGCAGACGCGGAGGCGTGGCCTCGGAAGGCGCGACGGTAACGTCGAGCGGGCACATCTCGCGTACCAGCCCTCGTAGCTCAGTCGGATAGAGCGACCGCCTCCTAAGCGGTAGGCCACAGGTTCGATTCCTGTCGGGGGCACTCAGTTTCTGAGACCCGCTGCGAAGGCACTGCCACTGCCATCTGACGGTGGCACAGCTGGCTCAGCCGGGTCACGGCGATGCCCATGACCAGGAAGCCGGCCACCGCGGCAAGCACGCAGCCCGTGTTGACCTCGATGCGTTCGCCGAGGGCGGCGATGCCGAACACGATGGCGGTCAGCGGCTCGCAGATCGCCAGCGCGGGCAGCGCGCCCGACAGCGGGCCGGACTGGTAGGCGGCCTGGTTGAGCACGATGCCGGCCCCACCGACGACCACCAGGGCGTACGGGGGCCAGGAGGTCGCCATCCAGCCGAGGCCTTCGGTCGCGACGAGGGCGCAGCAGTACTTGATGAGGCCTGCCGCGACGCCGAACAGCAGGCCGGCAGCGGCGCCGAGTAGCACCGGGCGGTGGCGCCGGGTGGAGCTGTGTGAGCTGGAGACGCTCGCGAGCAGGGCGACGCCCGCGGCGAGCACGATCGCGGCGACGCCGAACTGCCAGAGCCGCCCGTCGTCGGGCAGGACGGGGCCGGGTGCTGGTCGCGTGCCGACGATGAAGGCGGCCAGCCCCGCGACCAGGACCGCCGCCCATGCCCACTCGCGGAGGTCGGCGCTGCGCCGCTCGACGAGCAGCGAGAGCGGCAGGGCGAACAGCAGCCCGGTCACGAGCAGCGGCTGGACGAGGACGAGTTCACCCTGCGACAGGGCGAGCGTCTGCAGGACGAGCGTGCCGACCGCCGCGAGCATGCCCAGCAGCCAGATGGGCCGTCGGACGAGGTGGCTGAGCAGGTCGAGGTGCAATCCGCTGCCGCGCGGTGCCCGGGAGGCACCGTGCTGCTGCAGCACACTCGAGGTCGCGAAGCAGAGCGCGGAGCCGAGCGCACCGACAACCGCAACCCCGCTCACGGGGGAACTATCGGTGTGGCAGCAGCCGGCTTGAACGATCCTTCACTGTGGCGGCCCCCCGCGCGCACATCGCGAGCGTGGGGAAGGGGACCGCACTGATCATCAACGCGGACAGGGCCGCGGCGGCGACGAGCGCGATGAGCGGCGACGGCGCCCACAGCGCCAGGGCGATCGCGGCGATCCCGGTCGGCGGGATGGGCAGCCCGACGAACGAGTGCGACGTCTTGACCAGCGGGAATCGCGCCAGGCGCCAGCCGCCGCAGAGGACGAAGGCAAGTGCGCCGAACAGGCCGATCACGGGGAGCTGGTCCACCTTGCCGTAGTACAGGGCCATGGCCGGCACGACGCCGAAGGAGACGAGGTCCGACAACGAGTCCAGGTTGGCTCCGAAAGTGCCCTCGGCCCCCGTGCGGCGGGCGATGAACCCGTCCAGGGAGTCGAAGACGGCGGCGGAGATGACCAGGACCAGGGCGATGCGGATGTCGTGCGAGACCGCCACCAGAGCCAGGAAGCCGGCGGCGAGGTTGCCGGAGGTCATCAGGTTCGGCCAGGTCACGAGCTCGCGCATCAGCTGCCGCCTGCCGTCGCCGAGAGGGCGGTCGACACGAGTGCCGGCTCCGGCGCGGTCAGCGTGCCCGAGGTGTTGCGGTACCGCGCCAGCGGTGTGACGCCGGCGCGGACCCGGTCGCCCGGGTGGACCAGGACGTCGACGGTGCCGGTGGGCAGCAGAACGTCGGTGCGGGAGCCGAAGTGGATGAGACTGATGCGCTGGCCGGCGACGACCTGGTCGCCACGATCGACCCAACGCGAGATCCGGCGTGCGACGAGACCGGCGATGAGCACCAGCACCATCGGCCCCTGCGGCCCGTCGAGCGCGACGCGATGGCGGTAATTCACCTCGGAGCGGTCGGCGAAGGCGGGCGCGAAGCCCCCGTCGATCTCCTGGGTGGCGGTCACGGTCGCGGTGACCGGGCTGCGGTTGACGTGCACGTTCAGCAGGCTGAGGAACACGGAGATGCGAACGGCGGGGCTGCTTGGTAGCCAATCGTCAACAACTCCGTCGTCGATGCTGCGGACCACGCCGTCGGCGGCGGCGTAGACGAGGTCCGGGTCGTCGGGGAGCGGGCGCTCCGGGTCGCGGAAGAACAGGGCGATGGCACCGGCGAGGCCCAGGACGGGCAGGCCGAGCCGGGCGCGGCGAGCCAGCAGCAGCCCGGTGCCGAGCGTCCCCGGGACGAGGACGTAGGACCTGGCCGCCCGCCAACTCAGGGCGCTCACGCGGACGCCTGGGCGTCCGCGTGCGGTCTGGAGCACGCGAACAGGAACGCCGGCGGCACGTTGATCGGCGACCAGCGCTGCTGCACCGAGCCGAACAGCTGGTGCAGCGTCTTGCGGACGAAGACGGAGTACTGCAGGACGAGGAAGACCCCGTCCTCGGCGATCGTCCGGCGCGTCATCTCGAGGATGCGGCGGCCGGTGTCGCCCGGGAGCGAGGTGAACGGCAGCGCAGAGACGACGATGTCGGGCCGGGCACCGTGGAGGTGCTCGCCCAGCAGCTCGGCCGAGCCGGTCACGACCTCGAGGCGCGGGTCGTCGTCGTAGCGCTGCCGGAGGATGGCGGCGAGGTCGGCGTCGATCTCGAAGGCGACCAGACGCGCGTCGGGCGCGAGCCGCTCGAGGATCGGCCCGGTGTGGGATCCGGTGCCGGCGCCGAGTTCGACGATCAGCCGGGCCGCGGGGACGTCGGCCATGTCGAGCATGTCGCCGACCGCACGTCGGGAGGTGGGCAGCACGGCGCCGACCTGACGCGGGTTCGCCAGGAAGGAGCGCAGGAACTGCAGCCGCTCCGAGATGTTCGCTCTCATGTCCTCGATCCTTCGTGCCCGGAGTTCGAAAGGTTGCCGGAGCACGCTCCGTAGACGACGTACCCAGGTGA
>JAVEDQ010000002.1 GCA_030840885.1 Frankiaceae bacterium | reverse complement strand
ACCACGACGACCAGCAGCTGGATGATGATGCTGGCGGTGATGTACGGCATGATGCCGAGCGCGAAGACGGAGAGCTGCAGCAGCGCACCGCCGCTGAACAGGTTCACCAGCGAGTAGAGGTTGCTGTTGCCGCCCTTGTTGACCTGGTCGAGGCA
The DNA here is from genome assembly GCA_030840885.1 of Frankiaceae bacterium. Classification (GTDB taxonomy): domain Bacteria; phylum Actinomycetota; class Actinomycetes; order Frankiales; family Frankiaceae; genus JAVEDQ01. Next base: position 5,576 of record JAVEDQ010000002.1, on the reverse strand, counting down.
ACTCTGGATGGCGCTGGTCGATACACCGGGCGAAGGCACATGGCTGCCGACCCGGAACAGCACCATGATGCCGAGCGAGAACAGCAGCTTCTTGCGCAGATCGGGCGTCCGGAAAGCCCTCCCGAAGGCGGCGAGCACAGCCCCTCCCTTCGGTGACACGTGAGCGCGAGCTCGTGGCGTGGAGCAGGCGGGCTGCGGGGTCGCAAACCTTGACCTGCGCGTGCGGCTGACTGTAACAGTCCGGCCCGGTCCGACCGGGTCGACCGAGGCGATCCCGAATGGGGTGCATCGGTCTCCCGATCGGCCGGGCCGAAGAGTTCTGGAGCGGGTGCCTGGGACAACCCAGGACGACAACCTGGCAGGCCAGGCCGACGACTACACCTCGATGGCGGTACCGCCCGCAGCCGCGATCTTCTCGCGGGCGGACGCCGAGAACGCGTTGGCCTCGATCTGCAGGGCGACGGACAGGTTGCCTTCGCCGAGCACCTTGACCGGGTGTCCCCCGCGCACCGCGCCCGCGGCGACGAGCGCCAGGATGTCCACTCCCCCGCCCTCGGGGAACAGGTCCCCGAGCTTGGTGAGGTTGACGACCTGATACTCGGTGCGGAACGGGTTGGTGAAGCCCTTGAGCTTCGGCACCCGCATGTGCAGCGGCATCTGGCCACCCTCGAACCGGCCCGGCACGTTCTTGCGGGCCTTGGTGCCCTTCGTGCCGCGTCCGGCCGTCTTGCCCTTCGAGCCGTCACCGCGACCCACCCGGGTCTTGGCGGTCTTGGCTCCCGGGGCGGGACGCAAGTGGTGCACCTTCAGGCCACGGCCGACGGGTGCGGACGCCGCCTCGTTCTTGCTCATGTCGGGCTGCTCGCTCATTCAGACACCTCCTCGACGTCGACCAGGTGCTCGATCGACCGGACCATGCCGCGCACCTCGGGCCGACCCTCACGGACGACGGTGGCTCCGATCCGTCGCAGGCCGAGGGTCTTGAGGGTCTCCCGCTGGCGGGCGGTGCCCCCGATCCCGGACCGGAGCTGCGTGATCTTCAACTTGGCGTCGCCGATCTTCGCGATGGACATCAGGCACCCACCGACGGTGCAGCCGCGGCGGCGCGGGCCGTGGCCTGCGCCCGCAGCATGGCGACGGGGGCGACGTCCTCGAGCGGCAAGCCACGACGAGCGGCGATCTCCTCGGGCCGCGTGAGCCCGCGCAGTGCCGTCACCGTTGCCTTGACGATGTTGATCGGGTTGGAGGACCCGAGCGACTTCGAGAGCACGTCGTGGATGCCGGCGCACTCGAGCACCGCGCGGACCGGGCCGCCGGCGATGACGCCGGTACCGGCCGAGGCGGGCTTGAGCAGCACGACACCGGCAGCATCCTCACCCTGGATGGGGTGCGGGATGGTGGCGCCGATGCGCGGCACCTTGAAAAAGTGCTTCTTGGCCTCCTCGACGCCCTTGGCGATCGCCGCGGGCACCTCCTTGGCCTTGCCGTAGCCGACCCCGACCGTCCCGTCGCCGTCACCGACGATGACCAGGGCGGTGAAGCTGAAGCGACGACCACCCTTGACGACCTTGGCGACGCGGTTGATCGCGACCACGCGCTCGAGGTAGACGCTCTTCTCGGCGGCGGGCCCTCCGGCGCGGTCACGACGACCCTGACGGTCGCCGCCGGTTCCACCTGCGCGGCGTTGACCTGGCATGGCTAGTTCTCCTCTGTCGGATTGGTGCAGGTGGCGAGTCGCAGGCGACTCACCTGGGGGCGGGCCTCCATCAGAAGCTCAACCCCGCTTCCCGTGCTCCGTCGGCCAGGGCCGCGATCCGACCGTGGTAGCGACGACCGCCGCGGTCGAAGACCACGGAGTCGATGCCGGCTGCCTTCGCCCGTTCGGCGAGCAGCTTGCCCACCTGCGCGGCAGCAGCCGTCTTGTCGCCGTCGGCCGCGCGCAGGTCGGCCTCCAACGTGGAGGCGGCGACGAGCGTGAAGCCGCGGGTGTCGTCGACGACCTGGGCGTGGATGTGCCGCGTGGAGCGGTTGACGACCAGGCGCGGGCGCACCGTGGTGCCCGTGACCTTCTTGCGCACCCGGAGGTGGCGGCGCGTGACGCCCTTGCGGCGGGTGCCGGAGACGGAGCTCGGCATCACTTACCTGCCTTTCCGACCTTGCGGCGCACGTTCTCGCCGGCGTAACGGACGCCCTTGCCCTTGTACGGGTCGGGTCGCCGCAGCTTGCGGATCTTGGCGGCGGTCTCACCGACCACCTGCTTGTCGATCCCGCGCACGATGAAGCGCGTCGGGGTCTGCACCTCGAAGGTGATGCCCTCCGGCGCCTTGACCGGCACCGGGTGGCTAAATCCGAGGGCGAACTCGAGGTCGCTCCCCCGGGCCTGCACGCGGTAACCGACGCCGCGGATCTCGAGGATCTTGGAGAACCCGTCGGTGACGCCGGTGACCATGTTGGCGACGAGGCTGCGGGTGAGACCGTGCAGGGCACGGCTCTCGCGCTCGTCGTTGGGCCGCGCCACCTGCAGCGTGCCGTCCTCCTGGCTGATCGAGATCGGCTCGGAGACGGTGAGGTTCAAGGTGCCCTTGGGTCCCTTGACGGTGACGTCCTGACCGGCCAGCGTCACTTCGACGCCGCTGGGGACGGGGATCGGAAGTCGTCCGATGCGTGACATGAGAAGCCTCCCCTACCAGACGTAGGCGAGGACTTCTCCGCCCACGCCCCGCTTGGATGCCTGCTTGTCGGTCAGCAGGCCGGTGGAGGTGCTGATGATCGCGACGCCGAGCCCGCCGAGCACCTTGGGAAGGTTGGTGGCCTTGGCGTAGACCCGCAGGCCGGGCTTGGAGATGCGCCGTACGCCGGCGATCGTCCGCTCCCGGTTGGGGCCGTACTTCAATTCGACGACGACGGCGTGTTCCACGCCCTCACCCTCGGTGGACCACCCGGAGATGTAGCCCTCCTGCTGGAGGATCTCCGCGATATGAGTCTTGATCTTGCTGTACGGCATGGTCACGCGGTCGTGGTACGCCTTGTTGGCGTTCCGGATGCGCGTGAGCATGTCCGCGATCGGGTCGGTCATAGTCACAGGGCGTTCCGCCCCCTTCTCCGACGGTTCCCGTACGGGCCTGCCGGAATCGTTCCTGCTTTGTCTACTGCGAGGTCAATTGCTTCGAGGCGCTGCGCGCCCCTTGTCCTGCCGTGCACCGAAGAATGGACTTCGTCGATTCTCCGGTGCTACCAACTGGACTTGGTGACGCCGGGCAGTTCGCCGCGGTGGGCCATCTGCCGCAGGCAGATACGGCACAGCCCGAACGCGCGGAACACCGCACGGGGCCGGCCGCACCGCTGGCAGCGGGTGTAACCGCGCACCGCGAACTTCGGCTTGCGGGCCGCCTTGGCGACCAGTGCCTTCTTCGCCATCTCAGTTCTCCCTGAAAGGGAAGCCGAGCGCCCGGAGAAGCGCACGTCCCTGCTCGTCGGTCTCGGCGGTGGTGACCACCGTGATGTCCATGCCGCGTACGCGGTCGATGCGGTCCTGGTCGATCTCGTGGAAGATCGACTGCTCGACGACGCCGAAGGTGTAGTTGCCCCGGCCGTCGAACTGCTTCGGCGACAGGCCACGGAAGTCACGGATGCGCGGCAGCGCGATGCTGACCAGGCGGTCCAGGAACTCCCACATCCGGTCTCCCCGAAGGGTGACCTTCGCGCCGATGGGCTGGCCCTCGCGCAGCTTGAACTGCGCGATGGACTTGGTCGCCCGACGGATCTGCGGCTTCTGGCCGGTGATGGCGGTGAGGTCGCGGACCGCGCCGTCGATCAGCTTGCCGTCCCGGGCGGCGTCGCCGACGCCCATGTTGACGACGACCTTGACCACGCCGGGAACCTGCATGACGTTGGCGATCGAGTACGACTCACGCAGCTGCGGGAGGATCTCCGACCGGTACCGCGCCTTCAGGCGCGGACCCGGCTGGTCCGCCGTCGTGCTGTCGGTCGTGGTGCTCTCGGTGGCGGTGCTCGACATCAGATGTCACTCCCACAACGGCGGCATGTCCGCACGTTCTTGCCGTTCTCGTTCCGCCGGTGCCCGATGCGCGACGGCTTGTCACAGCTCGGGCAGACCACCATCACGTTGCTCACGTGGACGGGGGCCTCCTGCGTGATGATGCCGCCGGTCTGCGCGCCACGTTGGGTCTGGGTGACCTTGGTGTGCTTCTTCACGCGGTTGGCGCCCTCGACCAGGATCTTCTCGGCCTTGGGGTTGGCGAGGAGCACCTTGCCCTTGAGCCCGCGATCCTTGCCCGAGATCACCTGGACGGTGTCTCCCTTGTGGACCTTCATTCAGAGCACCTCCGGTGCGAGCGAGATGATCCGCATGAACCGACGGTCGCGCAGCTCGCGGCCCACCGGGCCGAAGATGCGCGTCCCGCGCGGGTCGCCCGAGTCCCGGATGAGCACCGCGGCGTTCTCGTCGAAGCGGATGTACGAGCCGTCCGGCCGACGACGCTCCTTGGAGGTGCGCACGACGACCGCCTTGACGACGTCGCCCTTCTTCACACCTGCGCCCGGGAGCGCGTCCTTGACCGTGCCGACGATGATGTCGCCGATGCCGGCGTACCGACGGCCGGAGCCGCCCAGCACGCGGATGCACAGCAACTCCTTCGCGCCGGTGTTGTCGGCGACGCGAAGCCTGCTCTCCTGCTGGATCACTGCGAGATCACTTCGCCCTCTCGAGGATCTCCACGACGCGCCAGTGCTTGGTGGCACTGAGCGGGCGGGTCTCCATGAGCAGCACGCGGTCGCCGACGCCACACGAGTTCGCCTCGTCGTGCGCCTTGTACTTACGCGTGCGCCGGATGGTCTTTCCGTACAGCGGGTGCTGGACGCGGTCCTCGACGGCGACGACGACGGTCTTGGCCATCTTGTCGCTGACGACGAGACCCTCACGGGTCTTGCGGTTGCCCCGCTCGATGTCGGTGGTCACATCGCTCGCCGGGCCGGCGGTCTCGGTGCTGGTCTCGCTCATGCGCTCGAACTCTCAACGGCTTCGTAGGTGATGCCCAGTTCCCGCTCGCGCAGGACCGTGTAGATCCGCGCGATGTCGCGGCGGATCGTCTGTAGGCGCTTGTTGTTGTCCAGCTGCCCCGTGGCGACCTGGAAGCGGAGGTTGAAGAGCTCTTCCTTCGCTTCCCGGAGCCGGGTGACGATCTCGTCGTCGCCCAGGGAGCGGATCTCGGTGGCGGTGACGGCCATCAGACCGGTGCCCCCTCTCGCGTGACGAACCGGCACTTCATCGGGAGCTTGTGCATCGCACGACGCATCGCCTCACGGGCGATGGGCTCGGCGACACCCGAGAGCTCGAACATGACGCGGCCGGGCTTGACGTTCGCGATCCACCACTCCGGCGAACCCTTACCGGAACCCATGCGGGTCTCGGCCGGCTTCTTGGTGAGCGGACGGTCCGGGTAGATGTTGATCCAGACCTTGCCGCCACGCTTGATGTGGCGGGTCATCGCGATACGGGCCGACTCGATCTGCCGGTTCGTGACGTAGGCCGGCTCCAGAGCCTGGATGCCGAACTC
>JAVEDQ010000627.1 GCA_030840885.1 Frankiaceae bacterium | reverse complement strand
GCACGTCCATCAGCACGACGTCGGGCACCAGCTCGGCCGCCATCCGGACGGCCTCGACCCCGTCGACGGCCTCGCCCACGACGGCCAGGTCGGGCTCGGCCTCCAGGATCATCCGGAAGCCCATGCGCAGCAGCGGTTGGTCGTCGACGAGCAGCACCCGGATACTCCCGCTCATCGGCCCTCCCCGTCGGTCCGGAGTCGGGCCCGGACCTGCCATCCCCCGGCGGCGCGCGGGCCGGTCCGCACGTCCCCGCCGAAGGCGTGCACCCGCTCCCGCATGCCGGTCAGCCCGCGCCCGACACCCGTGGGCACCGGCGCACCGACGCCCGCGCCGTCGTCGGTGACGTCGAGCAGCACCTCGTCGTCGCGGTACTCGATGTGGACGGTCGCCCGGGCTCCGGCGCCGCCGTGCTTCAGCGTGTTGGTCAGCGCCTCCTGGACCAGTCGGTACAGGGTCGCCTGCACCGGCGGTGTGACGACCCCGGCCGCACCGTGTGTCTCGTAGTTGACGGGGAGGCCGGCGGCGCGCACGCCGTCGAGCAGGGAGTCGAGGTCGGACAGGCCGGGCAGCGGCGACCGGGCGGCCCCGTCGAGCTGCTCCGCCGGGTCGCGCAGCACCCCGAGCAGCCGGCGGGTGTCGGACAGCGCCTGCCGCCCGGTGGAGGAAACCGCCCGCATCGCGTCCGTTGCCCGGGCCGGGTCGGCCGACGCTGCGGCAGCCGCGCCGTCGGAGAGGGCGACCATCACGGTGAGGTGATGTGCCACCAGGTCGTGCATCTCGCGGGCGATGCGGGCCCGCTCGGCGGCCGCAGCGAGTGCGCCCTGCTGGTCGCGCTCACGCTCGAGTCGCGCGGCCCGCTCCCGCAGCTCGGCGAGCAGCGCCCGACGGGCACCGGTGTAGAGACCGAGCCCCAGGGCTGCGGCCGTGACCGCCGTGAGCGGGATGAACACCGAGAAGTTGTTGACCGCGTCGGTCCGGAGGCTGCCGGCGATCACTGCCGCCTCTGCGATACCGGCCGCCAGCAGGCTGTTCCGGCGTGAGCTCGTCGACACCAGCGTGTAGAGCGCGACGGCGGCTGCCGCGGGAGTCGCCAGACCTCGGGGGTCCCACAGTGCTGCGACGAGCGTCAGGCACATCACCCACCCGAACACCGGCACGGGGTATACCCGCCGGACGACCAGCGGCAGGACGAGCACCAGCAGAACGACCAGCCGTAAAACCCGAGGAGTGTCGCTCTCGCGCTCGAACACCGACCCCAGGGAGATCCCGCCGACCAGGATCGTGAGCACGACGTCGAACACCCACGAGCGGCGAGGTCGGCCGGCTCGTGGGTGGTCGGCAGGGTCGGGCCCGAGCACCGGGCCAGTCTCCTGCATCGCGTCGCTCGAGGCCTAGGCGTCCGAGCGGTGCAGTCGCCACGCGGCCGCTGCAACGGAGGCAGCCGTCCAGGCCAGGAGCACCGCCAGGCCGGCGCCGGGCGAAAGCTGGCTCGGGTCCGGCGGGCCGAAGCTGCCTCCCCACATCGAGGTTCCTGCCTGCGACGGCGGGTACGGCACGAAACCGGACCAGCTCTCCGGCAGCAGCTGCGTCAGCGGCGGGAGGACGAAGAACACTCCGACGAAGGTCGAGATCCCCGCGGCGGTGTTGCGCAGCAGCCCGCCGAGTCCCATCGCGATGAGGCCGGCGAGGGTGACGTAGAGCGCGGCTCCCACAACCGAACGCGCGGCGCCGGGCGAGCCGAGATCCACGGCTCGTCCGGTGCCGTCGAGCAGTGCCTGGCCTCCGAGGAATGCCGCCAGACTGGCGGCGAGCGCCAGGGGGAACACGGCCGCGACGAACACGGCGAGCTTGCCCCAGAGGACCGGCAGCCGACGCGGCACGGCGGTGAGCGAGGCGCGGATCATGCCGGTGCTGTATTCGCCGGTGATGAGCAGGACGCCGAGAACGCCCAGGGCGAGCTGGGAGAAGTTGAAGCCGCCGAGGCTCAGGGCGATCGGGTCGAAGGTGGCCTTCTCGCCCGGCGAGAATTTGTCCCACTGCTGGTTGGTGACCGCCGCGAACAGCAGTCCCATACCGACGGTCAGCACGATCGCGACCGCGAGGGTGATGAGGGTCGAGCGCAGGGAGCGGAACTTCGTCCACTCGGACCGCAGGACGCGGAGCTGGGTCACGCGGACGTCGGCAAGCGCCGATTCGCGGGCGGGCCGCCGTCGGACATCGGTCGTCAGGGTCGACATCACGCCACCGCCAGCTTCTCGTCGGCCCGGTTTCCCTCGGCGTGGGCGCCGTCTGTTTCGTCAGGGGCCCGCTGGGAGCGGTACTCGACCGCGTCCGCGGTGAGCTGCATGAAGGCCTCCTCGAGGGACGCGTGCTGAGCGGACAGTTCGTAGATCGGCAGCCCGGCCCGCCACGCGGCGGTGCCGATCTGCTCGGTGGTCATGCCGGTGACGTGCAGCGTGCCGCTCTCGGTGCTCGCGACGGTGGCCCCGTCGGCGGTGAGGACGTCCCGGAGTGTGGTGGCCTCCGGGCTGCGCACCAGGACCGAGCCCCCGCGAGCCCGGGCGACCATCTCCGCCACGTTCGTGTCGGCGATCATCCGTCCGCGACCGATCACCACCAGATGGCTGGCGGTCAGCGCCATCTCACTCATCAAGTGGGAGGAGACGAACACCGTCCGGCCTTCGGCAGCCATCGCCGTGAGCAGGTTGCGCACCCACAGCACGCCCTCCGGGTCGAGCCCGTTGACCGGCTCGTCGAGCACCACCACGCTCGGGTCCCCGAGCAGCGCCGAGGCGATCCCGAGCCGTTGCCCCATCCCGAGGGAGAAGCCGCCGGCCCGCTTGCCGGCGACCTCGCGCAGTCCGACGAGGTCGATGACAGTGTCCACCCGGCGCCGGCCGATGCCGTTCGTCTGGGCCAGGGCGAGCAGATGGTTCCGCGCCGAGCGGCCGGTGTGGACGGCTTTGGCCTCGAGCAGGATTCCCAGCTCCGCCATCGGCGCCGGGGCTCTGCGGTAGTCCTTGCCGTTGACCACCACGTGACCGCCGGTGGGGTGATCGAGCCCGGCGATCATCCGCATGGTGGTGGACTT
>JAVEDQ010000626.1 GCA_030840885.1 Frankiaceae bacterium | reverse complement strand
CTTGCGATCCCGTCGGGCCTTCGCCTGATCAAGGTCGGGACGTTGGACGAGGCGGTGCACGCCCTCCAAGGCGTCGCAGCGGGCCGGAGCGACCAGCCCGGTTGCTGACCGAGGCGGCACCCGTAGGAACTCCACGGCGTCCGGGCTCGTTCTCCTTCTGAACTGACCGCCGGTCGGTTCGACATCGCGTCGCCATCCTCCGTGAAGCGGTCTTTTGACCGCTCTGCACGATCGATGCGTTTCCGGCACCGGGCTGTCAGACAGCTCGACTAACGTGACCGGGACAGACGACGAGGGCGACGGCTACGGGGATCAGATCCCTGACGGCGTTCCCGGCAAGCAGGGCAGCACGCTGCTCGAGGAGGAATCGCCCGCGTGGCAACTCGCACCCCCTTCCCGACGCGTCCGCGGCTGCTGCTGCCGGTGCTGGCCGTCCTGCTGGTGCTGATCATCGCGGGCGGGGTCTTCACCCGCCTCTTCACCGACCTGCTGTTCTTCCGCTCGGTGGGCTTCAGCTCGGTCTACGAGACCGTCCTCGGCACGCGGCTGTTCCTGTTCCTCGCCTTCGGGCTGCTGATGGCGTTGGCCGTGGGCGCCAACCTGCTGATCGCCTACCGGCTGCGGCCGCCGTTCCGGCCCCTGTCGCTGGAGCAGCAGAACCTCGAGCGCTACCGCGTCAGCATCGAGCCCTTCCACCTGCTGCTGCTCATCGGCATCCCGGCGCTGCTCGGCGTGCTGGCCGGGTTGTCCGCGGCCGGGCGCTGGCAGACCTGGCTGCTGTGGCGCAACGGCTCGCAGTTCGGCGTCCATGACCCGCAGTTCAACAAGGACATCAGCTACTTCACCTTCACCTATCCGTTCCAGCGCTTCGTGCTGGGCTTCCTGTTCGCGATCGTCATCGTGTCGCTGCTGGTCGCTGCCTTCACGCACTACCTCTACGGCGGCATCCGGCTGCAGACGCAGGGGGAGCGGGTCATCGCCGCCGCCAAGGCGCACCTGTCGGTGCTGCTCGGGCTGTTCGTCCTGCTCAAGGCCGTCGCCTACTGGCTGGACCGGTACGGCCTCGCGTTCTCGCCACGTGGCCGAGTGACGGGGGCGTCGTTCACCGACGTGCACGCGGTGCTGCCGGCCAAGACCATCCTGATCGGCATCAGCCTGCTGTGCGCGGTGCTGTTCGTCTACAACATCTTCCAGCGCGGGTGGATCCTCCCCGCGCTGTCGTTCGCCATCCTCGTGGTCTCGGCGATCGTCATCGGCGGCGCCTACCCCGCCGCCATCCAGTACCTGCAGGTCAAGCCGAACGAGCCGACCAAGGAGGCGCCCTACATCGCCCGCGGTATCGCGGGGACGAGGGCGGCGTACGGCATCGATGGTGACAACGTGCAGGTCCAGCAGTACCCGGCGAGCACCGACGTCACCGGAGCACAGGTCGCGGCGGACAAGGGGACGTTGCCCAACGCCCGCATCCTCGACCCGGTCGTGCTGCCGCAGACGTTCGACCAGCTGCAGCGGATCAGGTCGTACTACGGCTTCCCGGACACGCTCGACATCGATCGGTACACGGTCAACAACAAGAAGCAGGACTACGTCGTCTCGGTGCGCGAGCTGGACCAGACGGGTCTCGCGGCGGGGCAGCGCAACTGGATCAACCTGCACCTGAACTACACCCACGGCAAGGGCTTCGTCGCCGCACCGGCCAACGTGAAGGAGGCCAACGGTCGCCCGGTCTTCGCCGTGCAGAACCTGCCGGTCTCCGGCGCCGACGGCGGCCCGTCCCCGATCCCCATCGGCCAGGACCGCATCTACTTCGGTGAGCAGTCGCCGCAGTACTCCGTGGTGAAGACCAAGCAGGCCGAGATCGACGGCCCGGCGCCGAACGACCCGAACGGGACGGGGCAGCTGACCAACAACTACGACGGCACCGGTGGGGTCTCGATCGGCTCGACCTTCCGCAAGGTGCTGTTCGGCCTGCGGTTCCAGGAGAAGAACCTCGTCCTGTCCGGCGCCCTGACGCCCCAGTCGCGCATCCTCTACGAGCGCAACCCGCGTGACCGCGTGCAGAAGGTCGCTCCGTGGCTGACTGTCGACGGCGACCCCTACCCGACCGTCGTCAACGGCCGCATCGTGTGGGTCCTCGACGGCTACACGACCTCCGACGGCTACCCGTACTCGGAGCGGCAGCGGTTGGCCGACATCACGACCGACGCCATCACCGCGGACAGCACCAACACCAACCGGGTGCAGCAGGACCGCCGGCAGGTGAACTACATCCGGAACTCGGTGAAGGCGACCGTCGACGCCTACGACGGAAGCGTCAACCTCTACCAGTTCGGGGCGAAGGACCCGGTTCTCGAGACGTGGATGAAGGCCTTCCCCGGCACGGTGAAGCCGACGAGCGAGATACCGCCGGCGTTGGTGGACCACCTCCGCTACCCGGAGGACCTGTTCAAGGTCCAACGCACCCTGATCAGCCGGTACCACGTCAGCGACACGAACGTCTTCTACTCCGGTGAGGACTTCTGGGCCGTGCCCCGCGAGCCCGGTCTGGGCACGCAACCGTCGCAGCCGCCGTTCTACCTGTTCATCCAGATGCCCGGGCAGAGCCAGCCCGAGTTCAACCTGACCACGCCGCTGATCTCTCAACGCTCCCCGAAGTTGGCGGCCTTCGTCGCGGTGTCGAGCGATCCCAGCGACTACGGCAAGATCCGGGTCCTGCAGTTGCCGCAGGGCGTGACGATCAACGGGCCTGAACAGGTGCAGGCCCAGATCGAGGCCGATCCGAACGTTTCCCAGCAGCTGACGCTGCTACGCGGCGGCGGCAGCGACGTCCGCTCCGGGAACCTGCTCACCCTGCCGGTGGCGAACGGGCTGATCTACGTGCAGCCGTACTACGTCCAGGCCCGGAGCGACACGGCCTATCCGCTGCTGCAGCGGGTGGCGGTGGCCTACGGGGAGAAGGTCGGTTTCGCACCGACCATCCAGGAGGCGCTGACGCAGATATTCGGCAGCGGTGCCGGCGCATCCGCGCCGCCCGACCAGGGCACCACGCCCGCGCCGACGCCGACGTCACCGCCCACGGGCGGCACCGCGCTCACCCAGCAGCAGCTGGTGCTCGTCCAGCAGGCGGCGACCGCCTACGACGACGGCACCAAGGCGCTGGCCACCGGCGACTTCGCCGCCTACGGCGAGGCGCAGCGGCGGCTCAAGACGGCGCTGGACCAGCTCAGGCCCCCTGGTTCCACGCCGGCTCCGACGACGCCCAGCCCCACGGCCACGAAGGCGCCGGCGGCATCCGCGGCAACACCGGCTCCAGCGGCGACGACGCCGGCTCCGGCACCGTCGCCCTGAGCAGTCGACGAGCAGCGGGATGAGCAGAGCGCTCGCGGTCGGCCTGACGTGTCGACTGGCTCACTCCTCGGGCGGGCTGTCCGGGATCTCGTCGACCAGATCGGCCACCGACTCGACGATGCGGCCAGGCAGGTAGGGGAAGCGGTTGATCATCGGGTTCTGGGTGATGCCCGAGAGCACCAGCACGGTTTGCAGGCCGGCCTCGATGCCGGCGACGATGTCGGTGTCCATCCGGTCGCCGATCATCACCGTCGACTCGGAGTGCGCGTCGATGGCGTTCAGCGCCGACC
>JAVEDQ010000625.1 GCA_030840885.1 Frankiaceae bacterium | reverse complement strand
CTCGGCGGCGGTCAGGTCCCACTTCTGGGCGAGTGTCAGCTCCGGGAGCAGCTCCACCACGTCGGGACCGACCAGGTGGGCACCGAGGAACTCGCCGTACTCGGCGTCGGCCACGATTTTGACGAACCCACCGGACTCACCGAGCCCGTGCGCCTTGCCGTTAGCCGCAAAGGGGAACTTCGCCACCTTGATCTCGCGCCCGAGCTCGCGGGCCTGGGCCTCGGTATAGCCGAAGCTGGCGATCTGTGGCTGGCAGTAGGTGGCCCGCGGCACCATGACGTAGTCGATCTCCATCGTCTCGGCGCCCGCGATGGCCTCGGCGGCGACGATGCCCATCGCCTCGGCGTTGTGTGCGAGCATCAGCTTCGCCGTCACGTCGCCGATCGCGTAGATACTGTCCACGTTGGTGCGCATGAGCCCGTCGATGGCGATGGCGCCCCGCTCGGTGAGCTCGACGCCGGCGGCGTCGAGCCCGTACCCCTCGACTCTCGGCGAGAAGCCGATGGCCTGCAGGACCTTGTCGGCCTCGAGCGTCTCCTGCTTGTCGCCGCGGGTCACGGTGACCTTCACCGAGCCACCGCTGTCGTCGATGGCGTCGACCCTGGTCGAGGTAAGGGCCTTGATGCCCAGCTTCTTGTAGCGGCGTGCGAGCTCGGCCGAGACCTCCTCGTCCTCGAGCGGCACGAGGCGGTCAAGGTACTCCACGATGGTGACGTCGACGCCGTAGTTGGCCATCACGTACGCGAACTCCACACCGATCGCCCCGGCTCCGGCGATGATGATCGACCCCGGCAGAGCGTCAGTCATGATCTGCTCCTCGTAGGTCACCACCCGCTCGCTGAGCTCGGTGCCGGGAAGCAGCCGCGTCTGGGAACCAGTGGCGACGATGCAGTTGTCGAACGTCACCTCGTCCTCCCCGCCGCTGCCCAGGGCCACCTTCATGGTGTGAGCATCGGTGAACGTCCCTCTGCCGTCGAACTCGGTGATCGAGTTCTTCTTCATCAAGAAGTGCACGCCTTTGACCCGGCCGTCGGCGACCTTGCGGCTGCGGGTGAAGGCGGCGCCGTAGTCGAAGGTCACGTCGCCGGAGATCCCGAACAGCTTCGCGTCCGCCGTGAAGGTGTGGGCCAGCTCGGCGTTGCGGAGCAGAGCCTTGCTCGGGATGCAGCCGACGTTCAGGCAGACGCCGCCCCAGTACTTCTCCTCCACCACGGCGGTCTTGAGCCCCAGCTGGGCAGCCCTGATCGCGGCCACGTAGCCACCGGGACCGGCACCGAGAACGACGACATCGAAGTGAGAGCTCATACATTCAGACTATTGGCTAGATTCAAGCCAGGGCACGCCGCGGTTCAGGTCTCCCGACGGAAGCGCCGGACGCTGAACACGACCAGGCCGAGCGCGGCCAGCCCGGAGATGACGATCCCGCTGCCGGCGCTCCAGCCGCCGAGCGGAAGGTCTGGTCCCACCGGCCCGATCTCGGGGATCTCCGGATCCAGCCACCACACGATCCCGACGGCGACGATGGCCAGGGACGCCAGCGCGCTGGCCAGGATGCGGGGGATCGAGGAGACGCTCGAGCGGGCCACCTCGTGGGCCTTCTGCCGTACCGGCTCCACCCGGCGTTCGGCCCACTCGTACTCCCGCGACAGCATCACGAGGCCGGCAAGGAGCAGCAGCAGACCGGGCCCTGGCAGAACCAGGGCTGCCGCCCCGAGCACGACGAGTATCCACCCGCCGACGGTTCTGCCGATGCTGCGCATGCAGGGGTCTCCTCGGGCCGTGCTCGCCGGCCTCGGCGAATGGGCGTGGGAAACAGATGGTACCGGCGTCGGGCCGACCGGGCTGAACCGAAGGCGGTACCCAGGTACCCGGATCGGGGGCAAGATGTCCACCAGTGGCGGGTGACGTGCGCCGCCGACGACCCGGAAGGCCTCACCATGACGCGGTACGTGTTCGACTTCTCAGAAGGTGACGCCTCACAGCGTGAGCTGCTCGGCGGAAAGGGTGCCAACCTCGCGGAGTTGACGAACCTCGGCCTGCCGGTGCCGCCGGGCTTCACGATCACCACGGACGCCTGCCGGGTCTTCCTCGAGAAAGGCGCCGAGCCTCCGGAGCTCGAGTCGGAGGTCGACCGGCATCTCGACGCGCTGGAGAAGGAGATGGGCCGCCGGCTCGGCCAGCCCGACCACCCGCTGCTCGTCTCGGTACGCTCCGGGGCGAAGTTCTCGATGCCCGGGATGATGGAGACGGTCCTCAACATCGGCCTCAACGACTCCTCGGTCGAGGGCCTGGCGGAGATGTCGAAGAACCCGCGCTTCGCCTGGGACTCCTACCGGCGGCTGCTGTCCATGTTCGGCGCGACCGTGCTCGGGGTCGAACGGTCGGAGTTCGACGCGCCCCTCGACTCGCTCAAGGAGTCTCTCGGTGTCACCTCCGACCTCGACCTGTCCGCGGACGACTTCCAGAAGCTCGTCTCCACGTACAAGTCCCTCATCGCCGAGCGCACCGGCGCGGAGTTCCCCCAGACCCCCCGTGACCAGCTCGACATGGCGGTGCGTGCGGTCTTCTCCTC
>JAVEDQ010000624.1 GCA_030840885.1 Frankiaceae bacterium | reverse complement strand
TAGAAGTCACCGCCGATCAGCTCGGCGTCCCGCCCGAGCGGGGCGTAGTACGAGGCGAGATCCGCGAACGGCAACGGTGGCAGGACCGGCGGCAGCAGGCTCTGTTGCAGGGTGCGGGCAGCGTGTTCGGCGCGGGCGTAGAGCCGGGCGTTCTCGACCGCCACCCCGGCCCGGCGGGCGATCTCCATCGCGAGTTGGACGTCGCTGTCGCCGTAGACGCGGCCGCTCTCCGCTGACACCAGCGTCAGCGCACCGAGCACCTGACCGCTGGAGGTCGCCAGCGGCACCGACATCGACGATCGCAGGCCCAGGGCCACGAATTGATCGACGTCGTGCGGGCTGACGTCCGGGATCTCCGCGAGCGCAGCGCGGATCAGCGTCTCGTCGATCTCCGGGAGCACCTCCGGACGACCGGTGCGGAGCACGACAGGAAGCCCCCGCTCGGCGTCCATGTCGACCCCGAACCGCTCCCGCAGCTCGCGGGCATAGGCGACCATCTGCGGGTCACGGTGCGAGACCGCGACCAGGCGGACGCCGTCGGCTTCCACTAGGTCGACGGAGCACCAGTCGGAGAGCTGTTCGACCGCGAGGTTACACAGTTGCTGCAGAGTCGTGTCCAGGTCGAGCGATGAACCGAGCAGTGCCCCGGCCCGGGCCAGGAACTCCAGCCGCTCCTCGGCCAGTTTGCGCACGGTGATGTCGTGGGCGGCCCCGACCATCGCCGTCGGTGTCCCCTCGGCGTCCAGCAGGACCCGTCCGGTGCCGCTGATCCACCGCACCGTTCCGTCGGTGAGGATCACCCGATGCTCGACGAAATGGTCCCGCCCGGAGGCGAGCGAACCCTCGATGGTCGTCAGAGTGGCCGCTCGATCGTCCGGGTGCAGCAGCGCGACGAAGGCTTCGTACGTGCCGGCGAACGTGCCTGGCTCCAGCCCGAAGACCCGCTCCAACGTCGCGTCCCACTCCAGCACGCCGGTGTCGATCGTCCAGCGCCAGGTGCCGAGGCCCCCCGCCTCCAGCGCCAGGCGCAACCGGTCGTCCTCGACGACCTCGGCGAGCGGCACCGCTCGCGAGTCTGGCACCCGCATCTGATCCGCCTCCCACCCAGACGGTCCCGGCTTCACGGCATCGTAGACGGGGGTCAACGGACTATCGCATCGTGGCGCCGATGGACAGGCCCGGTCGGGCTACTGCTGCCGCTGGAACGCCTGCTACGCAACCGGGTCGTCGGCAGCAAACCGGCGGTCCTGAAGCCCTGCTAGGGCTTGGCGTAGCCGACGACCTCGTCGAGCAGAGCCGCCTCGGCACCGGCGTCCGCCGCCGGGCCGGCGATCAACGTCCGTGCCGCCTCGCGCTGCTCGCCCGACGCGGAGGCCTGGCCGTGCAGTGCGACCGCGTAGGTGGCGACGTCCTGCACGAACACCGCGAACATCCGGTCGACATGCTGCTCGGTCAGCCCGGAGGCTTCTGCCGTCGTGCCGCTGCGCATGCCGTTCGGAGCCCCGTCGAGGGCGAGCGCCGCGCCCTCGGCGGTGAGCTGGGCGTAGACGATCGAGGTGAAGATCTGCCCCAGGCTGAGCAGGTAGTCCAGATCCTTTGCCTGTTCGGCATCGGGCCCGTGCTCGCTCATCAGCCGGCTGAACGCCTTGATCTGGCTGAGGAAGACGCGGACGTTCGGCAGGTGCGCGAAGCGGGCGAATGCGGGCCGCCAGTCCTCGAAACGGATCTTCGACAGCCCACTGGCGGCGCCCTGTGCGAACAGGTAGGCGTCGTCGGTCGGGTCGAGCCGGGCCGGGACGTCCGGGTACTCGACGGCGCCACCGGCGGCAGCCGCCGCGTAGGCCGGCAGGAACTTCAGCACCAGGGCCAGGTTGACGTGGACCGTGCCCTCGAGCTTGGGCAGTGTCCGGATGTGCCGCGTGGCCTGGCTGAAGTAGGTGTCGACCTCGAATCCCTTCGCGGCGATGACCTCCCACAGCAGGTCGATGACGCGTTCGCCCTCGCTGGTCACCTTCATCTTCGCGATGGGGTTGTAGAGCAGGAAGCGTCGGTCGTCGGCTGAGGCGCTGCGCTCGTAGTCCGAGCAGCGGGCGCTGTAGAGCTTCATCGCCAGCAGGCGCGCGTAGGCATCGACGAGCATCCGGCGCACCTGCGGGAAGTCGGTGACGCGGGTGCCGTAGAGGACGCGCTCCGAGGCGTGCGCGATGGCCTCGTGGAAGGCGTGCTCCGCGATGCCGATGCTGGCCCAGGCCAACTGGACCTTCCCGACGTTCACGGTCGCCAGCGCCGCGTCCCAGGCGGGCTTACCGACGTGCAGCAGGTCCTCGCGCTGCACCGGGTAGCCCTCGAGCTGGAACTCCGCGACGTACATCTGCCCGCGGATGACGTTGCGGGCGAGGTGGTAGCTCTCGTGCTGCGGGTCGACGAGGAAGAACGCGTACTCGCCGGCGTGCTCTCCGGCGTCGTCCGAGAAGCGGCCGAAGACCGACAGGCGGGCGGCGCAGTTGCCGTTGCCGATGTAGTACTTGCCGCCGTTGGCGGTCCAGCCGCCCGCGCCGTCCGGGCTGAGGACCATGTCGGTGTTGTAGATGTCGGCGCCGCGGGTCCGCTCCGAGAGGCCGAAGCCGAACATGCCGCCTTCGTCGAGCAGTTGTCCCACGAGGCGTTGGGCATCGGTGTTCGAGCTGGTCCACACCGGTCCGAGGCCGAGCACGGTCACCTGCCAGGCGTACCAGTGCTCGAGGGAGTACCAGCCGATCAGCTCGGACAGGTCGTTGTTGCGGGCGGTGTCCCAGCGTGCGCTGGGTTTCCCGGTCAGCTCACCCACGGCAGCGGGCGTACCGAACAGGCCGAAGATGCGCTCCCGGGCGAGCATCTCGAGGAAGTCGGCGTACCAGGTCGCCTCTCCGCACTCCTGCCGCAGCTGCGCCTCGCCCTTGGCCTCGAAGAACTCACGCACGGCGCCCAACGCGCGCCGTGTCTCCTCGTCGTAGCCGGACGCGTCGTAGCGAGTTGGGGAGAACAGCAGCACGCGAGAGCCTCCGGCGCAGGGCGCGACGGGGGTGGCCACGCGGTCCCGTGATCCTAAGGCGTCCAGGCCGTGGCGCGTCCCCGGCCTTCTTCAGCATCGTTGCGGAAGGCGCACGGGAGACGGTGGTCGCGACAGTCAAGGGCCGGCTTGGTCGCTGACGAGGGCGCAGCAGTCGGGCCCGCAAGGCTGGTTCCGCTCAGCTCCGAGCGCGGAGCCGAGGCCGGCAAAGGACCGGCAGGAAGGCGCGCGCGACCGCGTGCCGCTCCGCGTCGCGCCATCCCTTCCGGCCATCTGCACCGAAGGCTGCTCGGCTGCTGCGCGCCGATGCCACACCGTGGAGCGCGGCTCGGGCGAGGAACGCCAGCGGCAGAGCAAAGGGAAGCATCGTCCAGAGACCGCCAACCGACAGGGCGAGCAGGATAGCCCCCGCGATCGCCAGGACCAGAGCGGCTGCTGCGTCAGCGCTGGACGCCATCGCCCCCCAGAACCGGGGGTCGCTGGCGAACGGCTCAGCCACCCCGGCCTGGCGTCGTACGCCGGACATCCACTTCGGTTCCGCCGGGGTCACGGAGGGTTGATCGGCAGCACGAACGGCCGTGCGGATCAGCCGAAGGGAGTAGTTCGGCATAACCACCGGGGGCGTCGTCGGCCTGGACGACCGGGGGTTGGGGCCTTCTGCGTTAAGCGGCGTTGTGCGGCCACGATCAGCCTTTACGGCGCTGGCGGCCGGAGCGGTCAGCAAATCCCAAGTTTCTTCGAAGCACGTCGGGGTTGTCTGCAGCCGTCGTTGCAACGCGTCCGTGTCGCGACTTCTCGACGAACTAGCGGGGGTACACCCATGACATTGCCTAAGAATTTGACGAGCCGCAAGCCCTACGAAGCGCGCTTCGGTCGCGGGATCGGCAAACAGCATGTGCCTCGGCGCTTCAAGCTCGGTCGGGTCGGGGTGGCTCTCGGCGCTACCGTCGCGCTGACGGCGACCGGCGTCGTCGCCGCCGTCGCGGTGGCACCGCCACCGGCTCACAACAACCACACGGTCGGGCTGGCGAAGGTCGGCCCCATCGACGAGACGACCGGGTTCCCCGTCAGCTACACCGACACCAACGGAACCCGGCTCGAGATGTGCACCGAGGTGGCCAACCCGAACTGCATCGTGGGCCCGCTCCCCACTCCGGGGCAGCCGGTGTCCTTCCCGAGCAACTACCCCGGCGAAGCTTTCTACTCCGCCGCCAACGCCACGATCGACGCCGGCAACGGCAACAAGGCGCTGCTGACGACCGGAACGGAGGCTTCGTTCGCGGGCGGCACCGCCAAAGTCGGTCAGCAGATCACCTTCGGCCGGATCCGGGTGCGCGTGTCGGGTCTGGTGGACAACGGCGCGTACAAGGTCACGCATCCCTTCGGTACGGACAACTACGTCTCCCAGCCCGGCGCCGCGAGGGGGATCAACAACACCGAGGACATCGGCAGCCTCAGCCCGGACGGGGTCTTCGACCAGACGCTGGCCGCCCGCGAAGCCCCGTTCCTGAAGTGGGACGCCACCGGGCCAGCCGCGCCGGCGGGCTACCTCGGCGACCCGACCGTCAACCACGCGGTCACGGGAAGCCCCTACAACACCAACATCTTCCGGGTCGAGGGGCCGGCCGGGTCGTTCCCCGGGTCGACCCAGCAGTGCGCGGACCCGACCCTGGGCCAGTCGAACACCGCGACTGATGACTGCATCGAGACGAACCTGTTCCAGGTGCAGGGCAAGCTGGCGACGCGCGCTGGTGTGCAGGTCATGAAGGCGATCTACCAGAACCGGGACACCGGCCACGTGATGGACCTGTTCGCGAAGTCCGAACCGGGTCAGCAGCTCATGGTCACGGGTACCGGTATCTCGCAGACCTCGATGCGGCGCGACGCGAAGGGCAACTACTTCGCCCGCGTGTACGCCGACGGACCTCCGCCGGTCGACCTCACGGTCACCAACACCACCGACAAGCCGGCCAGCGTCGACCATGTCGATCAGTCGCTGTTCGGTGACAACGTGCACATTTCGAGCGCGGTCTACAACACCGATTCTCAGACCTTCCAGGTCACCGGACAGTCCGGCGACCCGTCCTCGAATCTGACACTGACCGGATACCCGGGCGTGGCACCGATGGTGGACAGCGCGGGCAACTCGACCTGGAGCGTGCCGAACGTGCCTGTCCCACCGTCCGACGCGATCGTCACCACCAACAAGGGCGGAGTCGGCAGTAGCGATGTCGTGGTGACCGGTGGTGAGTTCGCCTCGGCACAGGTCAAGGCGGCCATCCAAGGGAGTGCCAACGCGGTGCAGATCGGTGCTCCCGTCTCCCTGGACAGCACGTTGTCCACCGGGACCGTCACGTCCAGCGCATGGGCCATCACCTCTGGGCCGGCGGGAGCCGCCTTGAGCTCGACGACCGCGCCGGGCACGACGTTCACCGCGACGACCGCCGGGACCTACACGGTGCAGCTGACGGTCACCGGGTCAGGGGGCAACAACACGTCCACCGACACCTACGTCATCACGGTGTCCGGCGCGACGGCGGTCCCCGTGGCCGATGCCGGGCCGGACCAGACGGGGATCATCCCGACATCGACCGTCACCCTGGACGGCACGAACTCCAAGTTCGCGAAGACCTTCGCATGGAGTCAACCGGCCGGCCAGAACGTCGCGTTGAACGGACCGACCACGGCCAACCCGACGTTCGTGATGCCGGCGACCACAACGCCGACGACGTACGTCTTCACCCTGACGATCACCGACACCGACGGCACAGCGGTGAGCGACTCGGTGAACGTGATCAGCGCCCCCGGCGTGATCGCGACTCCCGACTCGGCCACCTACAAGGCCGGTTCTCTCGAGTGGCGGGTTCGGGGTAACACGCAGTACTGCTCGGCCAACAACCTGCTGACCTTCAGCTGGAAGAAGTCGGACGGCACCTTCGTCCAGATCGGGACGGCGACCCCGGCGCTCGCGCTGGGGGTGTGCAGCTACGACTTCCGGTTGAGGAACACTCCGACGGCCCTGCGGCCCACGTCAGCCGGCGTCATCTCCATCAAGTCGGCACTTGGGGGGTACATCCCGTCGACTCCGTTCCAGCTGCTGTAAGGAGCTGAGGTTCGACCAGCGAGGCATTCGAGCCCGGCATCCCCTCCGAGGGGTGCCGGGCTCGATGTCGTTGCCACGGCCGAGCTGGCGTGACCGGCGTCCCCTCACTCCCAAGAACCGACCGACCCGGTCGTCTGCGTCAACGGCCTGCGTCGGAGGAGGCAACCCGGCACCGCAGCGCGCCGACCCGCTGCGGGATGTCGCGTACTACGGCACTTGGTGCTACGTCACTGCGCGTGCATCGCCCGGGATCGCCGACGCCGATCACTGGCGGGCCGCCGACGAGTTCACCAGCGCCTACGAAGCGGTCAGCGGCGTGCCGGCCGACCCGCAGCGGGTGCGGTTCCATCGAGCCGCCGCGCTGGCCCGTATCGTGCACGCCCGGAGCGCCTTGAAGGACGATCCGGATACCCAAGCGGCGGCTGCTGCAGGAGGCTCTCGCCCTGCTGGACCGGCGCTGACTGAGGCGCCTCGTCGATTGGTCAGACGAAACGGCTAGCTACACGTGCGGTTCGTCGCGCTGAAATCGACGCCGATCTCCGGACCGTG
>JAVEDQ010000623.1 GCA_030840885.1 Frankiaceae bacterium | reverse complement strand
CGGCTCCGTGCGGAGACGTCGACGAACATCGTCTGCCCGCCGTACTCCTCGGGGATGAGGCCGTACTCGGTGAGCTGGCCGCGCACCTTGACGGGGTCGGCGCCTTCCTTGTCGATCTTGTTGACCGCGACCACGATCGGCACGTTGGCCGCCTGGGCGTGGTTCAACGCCTCGATCGTCTGCGGCTTCACGCCGTCGTCGGCCGCGACCACCAGCACCACGATGTCGGTGACCTGTGCACCACGGGCACGCATGGCGGTGAACGCCTCGTGGCCCGGGGTGTCGATCACGGTGACCGCGCGGTCGACGCCCTCGTGCTCGACGTGCACCTGGTAGGCACCGATGGCCTGCGTGATGCCGCCGTGCTCGCTGGCGACGACGTCGGTCGAGCGGATCGCGTCGAGCAGCTTGGTCTTTCCGTGGTCGACGTGACCCATGACCGTGACGACCGGGGGCCTCGAGACGAGGTTGGTGTCGTCGTCGTAGTCGGCGTCGAACTCCAGCGAGAACGACGAGAGCAGCTCGCGGTCCTCGTCCTCGGGGCTGACGATCGAGACGTTGTAGCCGAGGGTGTCGCCCAGCAGCTGCAGGGTCTCGTCGGTGCACGACTGGGTGGCCGTGACCATCTCGCCGAGCTGGGTCAGGACGACCTGCACCAGCGAACCGGGGTTGGCGTCGATCTTGTCGGCGAAGTCCGCGAGGCTCGCGCCACGGGGAAGCCGGACCGTCTCACCATTGCCGCGCTGGACGACGGCGCCCAGCGTCGGCGCGGTCATGTTGTCGAATTCCTGGCGCTTCGCGCGCTTCGACTTGCGCTGCTTGCCGGCACGGCCGCGGCCACCGGGGCCGAAGGCACCGGGAGCTGCACCGCCACGGGCGCCGCCGCCACGCGGACCGCCACCGCCGGGGCGCGGACCGCCGCCACCGCCGCCGGGACGGGCGAACCCGCCGCCACCGGCACCAGCACCAGCACCCGGACGGGCGCCGGGTCCACCGGGACCGCCGGGACGACCGCCAGGGCCTCCCGGACCACCGGGTCGGCCACCGGGGCCGGCCGGGCGACCGGCTCCTGGTGCGGGACGCGGACCATTGACGCGACCGGGCATCGAGCCCGGGGTCGGACGGCCTGCGCCGGGACCTCCGGGACCGGGGCGCTGGCCCATCGGACGCGGCGGCATGCTCGACGGCGAGGGACCAGCCGGACGCGGGGCACCCGGGACGCCGGGCGGACGGGAACCGCCGGGGCCGCCGGCACCAGGAGCGCCGGGAGCGGCCGGGGCACCCGGAGCGGGTGCGGGCCGAGGCGCGGCCACGGGCGGACTCATGTAGGGATTGTTGCCGGGACGAGGCGCCGGGCGACGGCCGGGAACGGACGGTCGCGGCCCAGGTCTCGCTGCCGGAGCATCTGCGGCGGGAGCCTGCGCAGCCGGTGCCTGGGCGGCGGGTGCCTGGGCAGCCGGTGCCTGAGCAGCGGGAGCCGCCGGGAAGTCGACCGCGGGAGCGGCGGGCGCCTGCGGAGCCTGAGCCGGACCGGGACGACCCGGAACGGCTCGGGGCCCGGGCCGGGCGGCAGACGGGTCAGTCGTCGCTGGGGCTGTCGCCGCCGGCGCTTCTACCGGTGCCGCGGGAGCCGCGGGAGTCGCCGCCTCGACAGCCGCCGGGCGCGACGAACGACGTGGGTCACCGGGGGTGCCGGCGGGACGGGGCGCGGCGGGCGCGCCGCCGTCCATGGATTCGCGCAACTTGCGCACGACGGGGGCTTCGACTGTCGACGAAGCGGATTTGACGAACTCTCCGAGATCCTTGAGCTTCGCCAGGACAGTCTTGCTGTCCGTGCCGAGCTCCTTGGCCAGCTCGTGAACGCGGGCCTTACCTGCCACGGTGCTCCTTATCTTGGGCCCGCGGACTACCCGCGTGACCTGGACCTACAGCATGCGATTGCTCATCGTGAGCTGCTCATCGAGGACTCATCGTCGTCTCGCCCTGCTTCCGGCTCGAACTGCCTGCTGAACTGTTTCCTGCGACTGCGTTCCTGCCAAGCCGTGCTCCCGCAGCAGCGAGGTGTCGAACGGTCCCGAGGAGCGGAACGCCCGTCGGAACGCCGATCGACGCTCCGCCGCAGCGAGGCACTCCGGCCCGGGGTGGAGATGCGCACCCCTGCCCGGCAACCGCCGACGTGGATCGGGGACGAGAACACCGTCGACGACCACGACACGCAGCAGCTCGGTGGCTGTCGCCCGTCTCCGGCACCCGACACAGGTACGGACCGGCTCCATGCGACGCGCCCCAAAAGTTGTTCCCACCTATGCTATCGCGGAACTCCCCGGGCTGGTAGCGAGCGTTCCGGCTCGGCTTCGGTCTCGGCTTGAGGTTGACCATCCGGGCGGGCCTCGGCGTCACTGCGGATGTCGATGCGCCAGCCGGTCAGCCGGGCGGCGAGGCGGGCGTTCTGCCCCTCCTTGCCGATGGCGAGCGAGAGCTGGTAGTCCGGGACGACCACCCGGGCGGCTCGGGCGGCCAGGTCGACGACCTCGACGGAGCTCACCCGGGCCGGGGAGAGCGCCGAGCCGACGAACGACGCCGGGTCCTCCGAGTAGTCGACGATGTCGATCTTCTCGCCGTGCAGCTCGGCCATGACGGCACGGACACGGCTGCCCATCGGCCCGATGCAGGCGCCCTTCGGGTTGAGCCCCGCCACGCGGGAGTGCACCGCGATCTTCGTGCGGTGCCCCGCCTCCCGCGCGATCGCGGCGATCTCGACGGCGCCGTCGGCCACCTCGGGGACCTCGATGCGGAACAACCCGCGGACGAGTTCGGGGTGCGTGCGCGAGACGGTCACCGAGACACCGCGGGGGCTCTTGGCGACCCCGACGACGTAGACCCGCAGCCTGTCGCCGTGCTCGTAGCGCTCGTTGGGCACCTGCTCGGCGGGCGGGAGCACCGCCTCCATGCCCTCTCCGATGGCGACCAGGACGACCTTGGAGCCGGCCCGCTGCTCGTGGTGCTGCACGACACCGCTGATGACCTCGCGCTCGCGGCCGGCGTACTCGCTGAAGGTGGCCTCCGACTGCACCTCGCGCAGCCGCTGCAGGATGACCTGCCGCGCGGTGGTCGCCGCGATGCGCCCGAAGTCGGCCGGGGTGTCGTCGTACTCGCGGAGCACGACCCCGTCGTCCCCGGACTCCCGGACCAGGACGGCGACCTCACCGCTGGTGCGGTCGACGTTCACCCGGGCATCCGGCGCCGCACCGTCGGTGTGGCGGTACGCCGTCAGAAGCGCGGCCTCGATCGCGTCGACGAGGGCGTCGAAGGCGATCTCCTTCTCGCGCTCGACGCTGCGCAGCGCAGCCATGTCGAGTTTCACGAAGCCTCCGACCCTGACTTCGGAGATCCGGACCCCGACGAGCTGAACTCGACCTGCACCATGGCCCGGCGGACGTCGGCGTAGCGCACCTGCACCGGACCGTCGTCGGTGACCAGCGTCGCCGACCCCTCGGCGGCTTCGTCGGCCTCGCGTAGGCGGCCGACGACCTCACGGCCGTCGGTCCGCGAAACGGCGACCTTCCGGGTCAGGGCCCGCCGCCAGTGCCGCGGGGCCGTCAGCGGCCGGTCGACGCCGGGGCTCGTCACCTCGAGGACGAAGGCACCGCGCAGCAGGTCGTCGGCGTCGTCGAGGACGACGGAGACCTCACGGCTCACCTCGGCGACCGCGTCGAGGTCGAGGCCACCATCGACGTCGACGACGACGCGTACGACGCTGCGGGAGCCGGCGCGGTTGACGGCGACGTCCTCGAGGTCGAGGCCGCAGCGTTCCACGACCGGCCGGAGGAGGTCGGTGAGCTGCCCGCGGACCGCGTCGTTGGCCATGACCACCTCCTGTTGTCCCCGGTACTGCCGGGTCGCCCTGGGCAGCCTACGACCTCATGGCCGGTTCCAGCCGGTCAGTCGTCGGGCAGCTCGACCAGTTCCTCCAGGACCTCGACGGCGTCGGCGAGCCGACGCCGACCGTCGGCATCGAGGTGGCCGAGCCGGTCCTCGAGGAAAGCCGTCCGTTCCCGGCGCAGACCCCCGAGCACGGCTCGTCCCTCGTCGGTCAACAGCACCGAGGAGGCGCGCCGGTCGGCGGGGTCCACCTCCCGGGCGACGAGGGCGCGGTCCTCGAGCACGGCGAGGATGCGCGTCATCGTGGGAGCCGAGACGCATTCCCGGGCGGCGAGGTCCCCGGCCCGCAACGGGCCGTGCTGCTCGATGCTCACCAGCGCCGAGATCTGCGAGAGCGTGAGGTCGCCGACCGCACGCCGCCGGACCTGGCGCTGGAGCCGCCCGACAGCGACCCGGAGCCGGGCCGCGAGTTCGGCGTCGTCGATGGTCACGAGCGCCGCCAGGCGTCGACCGCGGTCAGGACATCGCCCAGCCCAGCCGCGCGCAGGTCGGGCTCGACCGGGTGGTCCGGAACCGCGTTGTCTGGATTCACGGTGCTCGCCCGGAGACTTCCCGGTAGCAGCACGGTGCGCATCCCGAAGGCCTGGGCGCCGGAGATGTCGTCGAGCGGCCGGTCGCCGACGAACACCACCTGCTCCGGCCGCAGCGGCTCCCCGTCGGCAGCGGTCGCCTCCATCGCTGCCCGGAAGGCCTCCGGGTGGGGCTTCAGGTGAGCGAGGTCGCTGGTGTAGGTGCGGGCGTCGAGCAGCTCGAGCAGCCCGTCGCGGGCGAGCCAGCGCTCGTGCCACGCCCGCGGCCAGTGCGTGTTGGAGAGCAGGCCGGTGCGGATGCCCCGCTCGCGCAACGCGGTGAGCAGCGGCGCGGCCTGCGGGTCGGCGATGGTGTGCGGCGTCCAGGCCTCGAGGTGCGCGGCCAGGGCGCGGTCGTGCAACGCGGCGTCGACGTCGAACCCGGTCGCCTCGGCCGCGGCGGCGAGCACGTCGGCGGTGGTGCCGCTGCGACCGCTCGCCACGGCCTGCTGCCACCACTGCGCCTCGGCCCGGGCGAGCGCCTGCGAGACCTCGTCGACACGGTCCGGCGCCAGGACCTCGGCGGCGGCCCGCCACAGGTCGAGCAGGTCGATGTCGTGGAACGGCGTCAGCGTGCCGCCCCAGTCGAAGATGATGGCACGCACCGAGCAGGTGGGCACGTCAGGCCGGGTCGGGCAGGGCATCGAGGACGCGGTCGAGCCCGACGCGACTCCGCTCACCGCTGCGGCGGTCCTTGACCTCGACCTCGCCGTCGGCGAGCGACTTGCCGACGATGACGATGGTGGGCATGCCGAGCAGGTCGGCGTCGGCGAACGCGATCCCCGCCGAGACCCCTCGGTCGTCGAGCAGCACCCGGTGGCCGGCGTCGGCGAGTTCTGCCGCCAGCTGCTCGGCGGCCTCGCGCTGCCCCGCCTTGCCGACCGCGACCACGTGCACCGCGGCGGGTGCGATCTCCGCCGGCCAGATCGGGCCGCGGTCGTCGTGGTTCTGCTCGAGGATCGCCGCCACGGCCCGGCTGACCCCGATGCCGTAGCTGCCCATCGTGACCCGCTGCGGCTTGCCGTCCTGACCGAGCACGTCGAGGCCGAACGCGTCGGTGTACTTGCGGCCGAGCTGGAAGATGTGCCCGATCTCGATGGCCCGGTCGAGCGCCAGCGGCGAGCCGCACCGCGGGCAGGGATCGCCCGGCTCCACGTCGGCGACGTCGAGGTAGCGCTCGACCGTGAAGTCGCGCCCGGCGACGGCGTTCCGGACGTGCGTGTCGGCCTTGTTCGCGCCCGTCACCCACGCCGTACCGTCCGCGACCCGGCGGTCGGCGTAGTAGGTCACGAGCCCGCCCTGCGGCCCGAGGTATCCGCGCACCAGCTGCGGATGTGCCGCGAAGTCCTCGGCCTCGAAGGCCGTGATGACGGCCGGCGCGAGGGCCGCCTCGAGGCGGGTCAGGTCGACCTCGCGGTCACCGGGCACGCCGACGGCGACCGGCTTGCCGTCCACCTTCACCAGCACGTTCTTCAACGTTGCCGAGGCGGGCACCCCGAGCGATGCGGCGAGCGTCTCGATGGTCGGCGTGTCGGGGGTGGGGACTTCGCTCATCGGGCCGTGCTCGACGGTCGGGTCGACCGCGGTCGCGACGGAGGGGACCGCCTCGACGTTGGCCGCGTAGCCGCAGCTGGAGCAGGTCACGTAGGTGTCCTCCCCGACCGGGGTGGGGGCGAGGAACTCCTCGCTGGCACTGCCTCCCATCGCGCCGGAAACCGCGGAGACGATGCGGTAGTCCAGCCCGAGGCGGGTGAAGATGCGGACGTAGGCCTCGCGGTGCGCGTCGTAGGAGCGCTGCAGCCCTGCGTCGTCGAGGTCGAAACTGTACGAGTCCTTCATGACGAACTCACGGCCCCGGAGGATTCCCGAGCGCGGCCGCGCCTCGTCGCGGTACTTCGTGGCGACCTGGTACAGCGTGACCGGCAGGTCCTTGTAGGACGAGTACTCGCCCTTGACCAGCAGCGTGAACATCTCCTCGTGCGTGGGCCCGAGCAGGTAGTCGCCGCCGCGCCGGTCGTGCAGCCGGAAGACCTGTTCGCCGTACTCGGTCCACCGGCCGGAGACCTCGTAGGGCTCCCGCGGCAGCAGCGAGGGGAACAGCACCTCCTGGCCGCCGATGGCGTGCATCTCCTCCCGCACGATGGCCGCGACCCGGTCGAGCACGATCTTGCCCAGCGGCAGCCACGTCCAGAGCCCGGCCGCCACGCGGCGGACGTAGCCGGCCCGGACGAGCAGCTTGTGGCTGGGCACCTCGGCGTCGGCCGGGTCGTCGCGCAGGGTGCGGAGGAACAGCGACGACATGCGCAGGACGGTGGCCACGCCTGCGCACGCTACCGAGTGCCCCCTGCCGCAAGCCTCAGCTCTCGATCGAGAACCCGGTCGTCTCCACCGCGGTCCGCGAGACCTGCTCGTCCTGGTCGCCCGTACCGCCGCTGGCGCCCACGGCCCCGAGCAGCGTGCCGTCGCGATAGACCGGCACGGCACCCGTCTGCGGCGTGAAGCGGCCGTGCGTCATCGTCGTGATGGCGGTCGCGAAGATCGGCATCGAACCCATCTTGTCCTTCTGCCCCGCACTCGGCATGCCGTAGGCGGCCGAGGTCCACGCCTTGCCCT
>JAVEDQ010000622.1 GCA_030840885.1 Frankiaceae bacterium | reverse complement strand
CGGTGGGCAGCGTGCGTGTCGAGTGGAAGCCGCGCGGGTGCACGTCGGGCGGTGGGGGCGTGTCGATGGGCAGGCCTGCTGCTTGGTGGCTGAACCCGAACGCGGGGGCTGACGCTTCCCGCACGGGTAGCGAGAGCCCGAGCACCAGTAGGAGTGCCAGCAATCGGCCGGTGGTTCTGCTGGTCATAACGCGAGGCCGCCGCCACCAGTGTGCACACCGCCGGCCGGAAGGCGCTTTGCCAGCTCCGGACCGATCGCCGTCGCCAGCGCGTCGGCGACTCCGAACATGTGCTGGTATCCCTGATAGTCCTGCAGGTACGCGGTGGGGAAGTCGTGACGGGCGAAAGCGTCGAACTGCCCCAGCAGCATCTGGTCGTGCATCACGTAGGCGTCGGCGAGTTGTGGCGCCGTGAGCTTTCCCCCGGTGCCGGTGCTCAACAACTGCCCGAGACGATGTTCGAAGTCGGAGAGTTGTGTCAGTGCGGCCTGCCGGTTCGACGCGTCATTGCTGGTCACCGATTGGGCGTAGGTCACCAGGGCTTCGAGGTGACGACCCCACAGGTTGAGAAACCGATTGGCGGTGGCTTCGCCGAACAGGACGTTCATGGCGGCCGCTAGGTCGTTCGTGTTGAGGTTCACCTCGTTCCCGACGGCGTCGAAGGTCGGGCCGCCGGCGGGCGCCGCCTGCATCAAATCCACGGCGAGTTCCCAGTGTGCGCCGAGCAACTCGCCCAACGCCGAGTCGAGCCGACGCTGCGGGCTGTCGAAATCCGGGGGCAGCGAACCACCGCCTTGCTTGGCGATGCCGGCGGCGATGGCCGTGGCGAGCCGGTACAGCTGTCCGTAGTCCTCGCGTTCGGTCACGTAAGAACCGGTCACGTCCCCCTTGGCCACCGAATCCGCAAGAGTCAGCTGGTTCGCCACGTGCTGACGAATTGCGCTCTCGGTCGCCGCTGCGGGAAGCGCTCCGGAAGTCAGCGTCTGCAGGTACGACGTCATGCGTGCCGGGTACGCGGCCAGCGCGAACCTCGCCGCGTCTCGGGCCTGCTCGTCGTGGTCCACCAAGGCACGCGCGTAGCTCACGATCGATGCTTCGTGGCTCTCCCATACCGCCCGGAACTCCGGGCCCTGGCTCGGCCCGTAGACCTGCACGATGAGCGCGGTCAGGTCGTCAGTGCTATGCGCCAAGGCGTTCACCGCGGCCTGAACGTACGAAGGGTCTCCGTGGATACGGCTGCGCACGAGACGCGCGCTCAGGAACACATGCTGACCGAGCAACCGCTCCAGGGAGGTGCGGAGCTGCACGGCTTGGGCCGACCGGCTGGCGGGGGTGGACGCCGCCGGGGATGCCGCTGCAGTCGTGGCCGAGATGCTGCTCCGAGCCGCGAGCGGCAGGGGAGATCCACCTCCCAGGCTCACCCTGACAACGCCGATGAGTAGTAGTGCAACCACCATCAGACAGCCCGTTCTTGATCGCCGCATCGAATTACCGCCAATCGCTCACACGCTCGGAAGCCTTGCCATATAAGTGCGAACAGGTCCGGCGGTCCATCGATCTGCTCGACTGCGCTCCGCCCGAAGTGGTTGCTCAGAGAAGGTCAGGTTGGGCAGATGTCGAAGATGGCTGTCCCGCTGCGGGATCGCGCGCGGCGCCTGCGGTTCGGGGGGACGGTCGCCGCCCTCTGCGTGGTCCTTGTCGACCCGCTCGCAGCAAGCGCGCTTGCGGTCGCAGCGCCGCCCGCGAGTGCTCGGGTGACGACCGTAGAAGCCAACGGCCCCGACAGGCAGCGGGTACTCGTCGCCGTGCCCGGCGCCGGGGCTGGGTTGTCTCCCACCAGCGTCGAACTGACGACCGACGGCACCACCCGCGCTGCGACGGTGCGCACCCAACCTATTCCGGTCAGTTTGGCCCTGGTGCCCCTCGCGGCGAACTCGGCCGATGGCGAGGCTGCACTCGCGGCCGCGACGGACGTCGTGCTCGAACTCAACCCCGTCGGGCAAATCAGTGTCGCGGTGGGGGCACCCCCACATGTCGCGTCGTCGCCCACATCCGACCTGGGTGGTCTGCTGCGAACCCT
Organism: Frankiaceae bacterium; assembly: GCA_030840885.1. Classification (GTDB taxonomy): domain Bacteria; phylum Actinomycetota; class Actinomycetes; order Frankiales; family Frankiaceae; genus JAVEDQ01. The sequence goes on along the minus strand of JAVEDQ010000622.1, from coordinate 2,133 downwards.
CGGAAGTCCCGGCAGTTTCGCCACCGGCGACTTCCGAGGTGTCCTGACCGCGGCGTCTCGCAGCCTCCCGGCCGGACCCCGCGCGGTTGTCGTCGTCCTGCCCGCGGCATCCGCGGCAACCTTGCCCGACGTCGACCCGCTGCCAGCCCTGCGGCCGGACCCAGGAGACTTTCCGGTCCCGCTCTACGTGATGACGTCGGGTGCCCTGCCCCCAGGCGTCGAGCGGGCGGTGTCCGCGAGCGGAGGTCGGGTCTTCCGCACGCCGATCGCAAACCTGTCCGCCGGCGCGGCCGCCCTCGACCAGGACCTTTCGCACTGGTTCGCGGTCAGCTATCTGTCGGCGGTGCCCCCGAGGCAGCTCACCGTCTCCGTCACGAGCGACGGTCACCGGCTGACATCCCTCTGGACGGCTCCGCCGGTCGAGGCCGAGGCCGTCCCCCGCAATGATCAACCAGCGTTCCTCCGCCTGGGGCTCGCCGGGTTGCTGGTGGCCTTGGCGATGTCCCTGTGGGTCGGCTGGCACCGGCGGCGCTCCCGGTTCCCGCTGGTCCAGGAGGACGCGCGCGGTGTCGCGGAGCGGCCAGCTCCATACATCTTCACGGAGCAGCCAGCGGCAACTCCGGTCGGGATCGATCGACGACAGTCCTCGGACTCGGCCGTGGCCGGGTCGACAGCCGCCCCGCCAGCCCTCCCCGAGGCGCCGACCGGGCAGGAACCGCCGGCCACGCCGACGGCCGCCTGGGAGCCGCCGCCCGTCCCGTTCGCAAGGAGCGGGGTCGAGCCACCGGTGCACCTGAGGGAAGCAGCCGATCAACCACCAGTCGGCTCCGGGCCGGACCCGATTCCGCGCAGCGGGAGCGCAGCACAGCCCGAGCTTCCCGGCACGCATGAGCAGTCCCCCTCCGTCCCGACCCCTCCTGAGGTCTTCGAGCTTCCTCGCCCGGACCTTCCGCGTTCCGCGGATGCCCGACCGGGTCGCAACGACCGGCCGGTCTCGTCGTGTTCGCCCAGGACCGCCGAGGCGAAAGTCCGGGATGCTGCTCCTGGAAGTCGTCGTTTACCGCGCGTCCGTGGGTGGTGCGTACTCCGTCGGCCTCGGACGATCGCGCAGATAATCGGCGAATTGCCCACTGGCCCAGCTCAACGAGTTGACCAGCCAGGGCTCCGGCTCTTCGGCTGCCTCGTACTGTTGGCTCAAATCCTCGAAGAGGACGAGGGCGGTCGCGAAGTCCCTTGCTTTGATCGCTACAGGGAGCTCATGAGCTCGTAAGGACAGCGCAAGAGGCATGTCGCCGCGGCGTTGGGCGGCGGTCGCGATTCTGGACGTCGCGACCAGATAGCGCGCGCGCAACTCGTCGATCTCCATCGTGGCTCCCTTGCTCTCTCGCCCGGTTGGCGCGGCGCCCGCGATGGACGACCCATGCCGAAGGCGTCCATCTACGGGGAGAGGGGGAATCACCCTTCTTGATACCTGCGACGGTTTCCGAATCGGATCCGCTCTGAACAGCAACTGCCGGATCTGGGCGGGGAGGAGTCCCAAGCCATCGCTGGGCGTTGCCCGCGTGCTCGACAGGTGTCGGTGCTCGAGTGACCTCCCCTAAGGCAGGTCGAGGCTCACTGCGCTCGCCGGGAGGTCTTCGGGCAGCACCAGCGTCGGGTGGAACCACGAGCTTTGCAGGTCCGCGCGCATCCCTGCTCGTCGCGGCTGCTGCTGTCGCGCGCCACCCAATTTCTCGGGACGCACTGCTAACCGTGGTAGCTCCGTCATCTCAGACCTGTTCTTCCGCGGGTCCCGCTGTGACGGTCCTGCCGCTGATTGGCCGGCCAAGACGCCGCCCCGCCTCCTTGGGAGGCCGGGGCAGCGACATTGGTAGCGCTGCATCGAGTATCAGGTGACGATGATTCGTATCGAGCTTGACACTCAATGCCAGCGGGACAAGCCACATCCTCGCGACCATCACAGGGACGTGGAGAAGAAAACCCAAGACCTCCTGAAGACCTTGCCCGTCCTGTCAGCTGCAGCCGCTTGTGCTGCCGCACTGCTCGCAGACGTAGCAGCTGCCGGCCGGCCGCATGCTGACCCCGCAGGTGAAGCAGAGCGGGGCGTCGACGGCGGTGCGGGACTCGACGTGC
>JAVEDQ010000617.1 GCA_030840885.1 Frankiaceae bacterium | reverse complement strand
CCGAACCTGCTGATCACCCCGCACGTGGCCGGCAGCACCCTGGGCTTCCAGCAACGGGCGTGGACGGTGGCCGCCGAGCAGATCGCGCAGTTCGCCCGCGGCGAGCAGCCGGCGAACCTGCAGGCCTGACCATCGCGTAAGCGTCTGGCGTGGTTATAGCGACGCCAGACCCGTACGCGAAGGACCCGTCAGCGGGCTCCGACCGTGGCGAACTCGCCGGCGTAGCTGGTGGCTTCCTCGAACTCGAGCTCCTGCTCGTTCGGCGCGGCGAAGGCCGGCAGCCCGAAGCGCACCAGGACGGCGGCAACGAGCAGGCCCGCCGCGCCAAGGGCGAACGCGGCTACGTAGGCACCCTCGCTCGGCAGGCCGGTGCGGCCCGCCGAGCTGGCGAGCAGCGTCACGACCACGGCGCTGGCCAGCGACGAGCCCAAGGCGCGGGCGATGGAGTTGACGCTGTTCGCAACGCCGGTGTCGGAGGCGTCCACCTCGGCGACGATGAGCGCGGGAAGCGCGGCGTAGCCGACGCTGACACCGGTGTTCACGGCCAGCGCGCCGACGATGAGCTGCCAGCTCGCGTCGTGCAGCACGGCCATCAGCGTGAAGCCGGCGGCTCCGAGGAGCACAGCGAGCAGCAGCGTGAATCGGCCGCCGTAGCGCCGCACGAGCCGGCCGCCGAGCGGTGCGGTGACGACGCCGGAGAGAGCACCGGGCAGCAGATAGACGCTGCTGGCCGCGAGCACGCTCGCCGAGAACCCGAAGCCCGCCGACGACGGCGTCTGCACGAAGCCGGAGACCCCGAGGAAGCCGACGAACATCGCGACGCCGATGAACAACCCGGCGGTGTGGGTGATCATCAGCGGCCGGTTGCGCAGCATCGCCGGAGTGACCAGTGGACGCGCGACGCGGTTCTCGAGCCGCAGCCAGAGGCCGAGCACGACGGCGCTGGCGACGAAGCTGGTCAGCGTCAGCGGCGAGGTCCAGCCCCAGGTGTGGCCCTGCGAAAGCGGGAGCAGCAGCAGCACGAGCGCAAGACCGAGCACACCGGCACCCAGCCAGTCGATGCTGCCCTGCGAGTCGGACTGCCGCCGCGGCACGGTGAGGTGCGCCAGCAGCAGCGCCGTGAGGGTGACCCCCAGCGAGAGCCAGAAGATGCGGTGGTAGTCGCCGCCGTCCCGGGTGAGCAGGCCGGTCAGGACCAGTCCCAGTCCGCCGCCGATACCGAGGGTGCCGGAGACGACGGCCATCGCGCCGGTGAGCCGGTCGGCGGGCAGCTCGTCGCGGAGCACCGCCATCGAGAGCGGGAACAGACCGTACGAGGCGCCCTGCAGCACCCGGCCGACGATCAGCAGCGGCAACGAGGTGGTGACCGCGGCGAGCAGCGAGCCGAGTGCGACGACGACAAGGATGCCGAGCAGCACCGGGCGTCGGCCGTGCACGTCGCCGAGCCGGCCGAGCAGTGGGGTGGCGACGGCGGCGGCGAGGAGGTTCGCGGTGATCGCCCAGCCGACGGCCGAGGGGCTGACCGACAGCGCCATCCCGATCTCGGCCACCACCGGCACGACGAGCGTCTGCAGGACCGCGACGACCATGACGGTCAGCGCCAGAGCGGGCAGTAGGACCCGGCTGGCCCCGGTATGGGAGTCGGCAGGCCGGTCGTCGGCGAGGGAGAAGCTCACAACCACTTAATCGACACTACGTCGAAAATATTTCACGTGACGTCGACATCTGCTTCACTGAGGACGTGCCCACCCTCTCGCGCCGCCGCGCCCCGTCGAAGGGCGACCGTCGCGAGCAGGCCATCCTCGACGTCGCGCGCGAGGCGCTGCAGCACCGCTCGCTCGCGTCGCTCACTGTCGACGAGCTGGCCGGCGGCGCCGGGATCAGCCGCTCGAGCTTCTACTTCTACTTCGAGAGCAAGTCGGCGGTGCTGACCGCCCTGCTCGACGGGCTGTCGGCCGAGCTCGCCGCGGAGAACAGCCCGTGGCTCGACGGCACCGGCCCGGACGAGCCCGCGCTGCGGGCCGCCCTGCACCACAGCGTCGAGCTGTGGCGCACGTCCGGTGGGCTGTTGCGCCAGGCCAACGCCGTCGTCGGGACCGGCAACGAGCTCGACCGGTGGCGCTCCGCCGTGGTCGAGCGCGGCGTCCGTCGGTTGACCGCCCGCATCGAACGCGACCGCGCGGCTGGTTGGGGAGTCGGGGCCCCGGCGGCGGCGTCGCTGGCCCGGATGACCTCCGCCTTGCGCAACGCGACGCTGGCCGAGTACGCCGGCGTCGTCCCGGCCGAACAGCTCGTCGACGACCTGGTGGTCGCGATGACGCGGCTGCTCTACGGCGAGATCCCTCCCGCCACGGTGTAGCCGTCGGGGTGTCGGGAATTGGTCAGCGATGAGCACCACTGCTGCATCCGACTCCCGCACCGTTTCGCGATCCGTCGTCGTCCACGCCGCTCCGGAGCAGATCTTCGCGCTGCTCGCCGAGCCGCGGCGGCACCCCGACTTCGACGGATCCGGCACGGTCAAGGCGGCCGTACGCGGCCCGCAGCGCCTGACCCTGGGGGCTCGCTTCGGCATGCGGATGCGCATCGGGCTTCCCTACCTGATCCGCAACACGGTCGTGGAGTTCGAGGAGAACCGGCGCATCGCGTGGCGGCACGCCGGCCGGCACATCTGGCGCTACGAGCTCGAGCCCGTCGACGGCGGCACGAAGGTGACGGAGAGCTTCGTCTGGAGCACGGCCCTCGCCCCGCGCGTGCTCGAACTCGTCGGCGCCCCCAAGGCCAACACCCGCTCCATCGAGAAGACGCTGGAGCGCCTCCGCCGTCGATTCGCGACGGCCTCCTGAACCGCCGCCCGGCGAGCCAAGCCCCCTGCTCCACGACGGCGGACCGGCCGTGAACGTCGTGTCCGCCCCGCCGCTGTCCGGCCGGCTCCGGCAGGTGGCGGTGGTCGGCCCCCGCGACGCCGACGTCGGTCTGGAGCGCATCGCCCTGGAGCTCGGGGCAGGCCTCGCCCAGCTGGGCCTCGTCGTCGTGACCGGCGGCCTCGGCGGCGTCATGGCCGCGGCCTGCCGCGGCGCGGTCGAGGCCGGCGGAACGACGCTCGGCCTGCTGCCGGGCGAGGACGTCGATGCCGCCAACCCATGGGTGACGACGGTAGTGCCGACGGGGCTCGGCGAGGCGCGGGACGTGCTGGTGGTGCGCGCCGCCGCCGTGGTGGTCGCCGTCGGCGGTGGCTGGGGGACGCTGGCGGAGGTCGCGCTCGCGCTGCGCAGCCGCATCCCGGTGCTGGGCATCGACAGCTGGGAGCTGCATCCACCGCCCGGTTCCGACGACGGCACCCGCATCCTTCCGGTCGCCGACGCCGAAGCGGCGCTCGACCTGCTGCGGGCCGCGTTCGCGCAGTAGGGGTCGCGCGCTTGAGGATCGCGGGGCTCCGGCCGATTCGTCAGTGACGACGCGTCCAGAACGACGCGCTGATGAAGACGGTCTCGAGCACGAAGGACGGTGGATGCACCGGCGCAGCACCGCGTGGGGCCAGCGCGGTTGTCGACGCGTCTCCACTGGTGGTGCAGCCCTCGCCGCTGCCGCCCTGCTGACGACATCGCTGACCTGGAGCCCGTCCCAGGACACCCCCGCCCTCCGTCCCGCGGCCGACCTGCAGGGGCAGACGACTGCCGCCGCCGATGACCTCGGCGTGCGCGACGCCGAAGCCGACGCCGCAGCGACCCGCCTCGCCGAAGTCACCACCCAGGTCCGCGACGCCCGCACGGCATTGACAACCGCCCGCGCCCAGCTCGCGACGGCGAGGGGTGACCTGACCGGGGCACAGAACGAGCTCGCCGCCTCGCAGACGGCGCAGCGGCTGGCGCAGGACAAGGTCGACGCCGCGACGGCGACGCTCAATACCGCCCGGGATCAGCTGCGGGTCATGGTCCGCTCTGCGTTGCAGAACGGCGTCGGCAGCGACCTCGACGTGCTGCTCCAGTCGGGGAGCCCGGACGAGCTGGCCGACCGCATGGGCCTGCTCGACCACCTCTCGAAAGCACGCAACGCCCGCATCACCGCGCTGACCGCCGCCCGCGACGTCGTCGCCGGTGAGGTGCGGCAGCTCGACCTGGCGCGGGGTCGTTCCGCCGACGCCGTTCGCTCCGCCGACGCACAGGTGACACGGGTCGCGACCCTGGTCGACGGGGCACGCGACGCCGAGCAGCGGCTGGTGAGCGCCCAGACCGACCAGCAGGCCGTCGTCGACCGGGCTCGACTCGCCGCCCTCGGGGCCCAGGCGCGCTACGACGCGCTGCGCAAGGCGTCGGACGACCTGACGGCACTACTCGCTGCGCGGGCGCGCCTCGACGCCGCCGTCCCCGACTCCTCCGGCTTCCTGCCGCCGGTGGTCGCCGCGAGTGGACTCGTCCGCCCGACTGTGGGCGTCCTGACCTCGTCGTTCGGGTACCGCGTCGACCCGCTTGGTCGAGGCCGGCGGTTCCACGCGGGGCAGGATTTCGGTGCCCCGCTCGGCAGCCCGATCCTCGCCGCGACCGACGGCACGGTCGTCTACGCCGGCTGGGCCAACGGCTACGGCAACTACACGTGCATCGACCGCGGCCGGGGCTTCGCGACCTGCTACGGCCACCAGTCCCGGATCCTCGTCCGCGTAGGGCAGCTGGTGAAGGCCGGCGAGGAGATCGGTCTGGTCGGCAGCACCGGCAACTCCACCGGGCCGCACCTGCATTTCGAGGTCCGCCTCAACGGCGTGCCGGTAGATCCGCGGCCCTACCTGACCTGAGGGCGGCTTCGCCGGCCCCGCCCCGCCCCCTCCCCTCCCCCCGACCCTCCGGTTTCGTGGAGATCTTCGGCGTGAACGAGCAGGTGGGCGAGCCTTGATGTCCACGGCTCGGGTGGAGGAGCGGCGGTTCGGGTGCTCACATCGGCATCGGCGGACCTGGTAACGGCGGACCCGGTGCCGGCGGACCCGGCTGCGGTCCCGGGCCAGGGCCGGGTGGCGAAGGCGACGGACCCGGCTCGGGCGGCATCGGCGGCACGCCTGGTTCGGGCAGCGGCGGCGACGGGTCTGGAGCGGGGCTGGGGTCGAGCGGAGGACTCACCATGCTTGCCTCCTACCCACCTGGCGAACGCCGCTGGCTGGCCGGGGCGGCGCTCCCGCACCGGCCCTACAGCCCGTAGGTCTCCAGCAGTCGCAGCCAGACCTCGCTCACCGTCGGGAAGCTCGGCACGGCGTGCCAGAGCGTCTCCATCGGCACCTCGCCGACGATGGCGATGGTCGCCGAGTGGAGGAGTTCGGCCACGTCCGGACCGACGAAGGTGGCGCCGATGGGGACGTGCCGGGCCTCGTCCACGACCAGGTTCGCCTTGCCGGTGTACCCGTCCGCCTCGAGCGAGGCGCCGGCGACCGAGCCCAGGTCGTACTCGACCACCCGGACGTCGAACCCCTTCTCGCGGGCCTCGGCCTCGGGCAGACCGACGGAGGCCACCTGCGGATCGGTGAACACGACCTGCGGGACCATCCGCTCGTCGGCGAACGCGCGGTACTTCTTCTCCGTCGCAAGCGTCGATTCGTCGACACCCTGCGCCCGCGCCACCAGGACGTCCGCGCAGATGCGGGCCTGGTACTTGCCCTGGTGGGTCAGCGGCACCCGGCCGTTGACGTCACCGACCGCGTAGAGCCAGTCGAGCGAGGTGGAACGGAGGTTGTCGTCGACCTCGACGGCATTACCCGGCTCGAGCCCGACAGTGTCCAGGCCGATGTCGGCCGAGTTCGGGCGCCGTCCAAGTGCGGCGACGAGCTGGTCGGCGGTGACCGACCCATCAGCACCGAGGTCCACGGTGACCGTCCCGTTGTCCGCGCGGGAGACCGACGACGGCGAGACACCGATGCGCACCTCCACACCGGCCGCCCGGAGTCCGTCGGCCACCAACTCGCCGGCCCATGGCTCGCGACCGCTCAGCAGCTCGCTGCGGGACAGCAACGTGACCTTCGCGCCGAGGCCGGCCAGCGCCTGGGCGGATTCCACGGCGACGACGCCGCCACCGAGGATGACGACACTGCCCGGCACCTTCTCGACGTTGGTCACCTCGCGGCTGCCCCACGGCAGTGCCTCCTTGAGCCCGGGGATGCCCGGCAGGCTCGGCGTGCTGCCGGTCGCGACGACGACGGCTCGGTTGGCGGTGATCGTCGCGGTGGCGCCGTCGGATCCGGTGACGGTCACCGACTTCTCGCCGGCCAGCCGTCCCCAACCCTGCAGGTAGGTCGCGAGACCGGCGAGCCATTCGATCTGGCTGGCGTCGTCGTGCCCACCGTCGGCGGTGCGCCCCACGAAGTAGTCGCGGCGCTTGAGGATGGCGGGGACGTCGACGCCCTCGACGCGGACGCCCGGGAGCCGCGACGCGGCGGCGGCAAGGGTGATCGGCTTGAGCAGAGCCTTGCTCGGGATGCAGGCCCAGTACGAGCACTCGCCGCCCGCCAGGTCCGCCTCGACCACGGCACAGGTGAGGCCGGCCTTCACGATGCGGTCGACGATGTTCTCCCCGACCGGTCCGGCGCCGACGAGGATGACGTCGAAACTCGCGCCGTCGACCTCGTCGAGACCGGGCGTGCCCCGCTTGTCCTGCAGACCGTCAGCCATGACCGACCCCTCCCCGACGCGTTGCCGGTCAATCTGGCAGGTCGGGTTGTTGCCGTCGAGAGATCAGCTGACGTCGAGAGCTCACCCCGCGTCGAGGTGGTGGGTGTCGTTCCAGCGGAAGATGACCGGCGACCCCCGCTCGTAGCCGAGGACGCAGATGGCCGCGGTCGACAGCGCGTAGTGCCGGCCGAACTCGGGTGCCTCCCCGAGCCATCGGGCGGCCAGGACGCGCAGCAGGTGGCCGTGCGCGAAGACGGCGACATCGCCGTCGACAGCCCGGATACGTTCGATGGCCCGGTCGACGCGGGCGCCGACCTCGCCGGCGATCTCGCCCCCCGGGGAGCCGTCGCGCCAGACGGTCCAGCCCGGCACGGTCTCCCGGATCTCCGGTGTCGTCCGGCCCTCGTAGTCGCCGTAGTCCCACTCGCACAGGTCGCCGTCGATCTCCGGCGTCAGCTCGGCGAGTTCAGCGGTGCGCTGCGCCCGCTGCATCGGGCTGGACAGGACGAGGGCGAACGACTCGCCGGCCAGCACCGGGCCGACGGCCTTCGCCGCCGACTCCCCGGCCTCGGTCAGCGGGATGTCGGTGCTGCCGGTGTGCTGCCCGCTCTCGCTCCACTCCGTGGGCCCGTGCCGGATGAGCCAGACCTTCTGGTCGTGCCCCTGTTCGCCGCCGCCAGCGACGCTGTTGTCGGTCATCGCGGCCTCAGCTCGTCCGGCCGCGTGCAGCGCGGTACCGCCGGATCAGCGCGTTGGTCGAACTGTCATGGGCGAGGTCGGGGGCATCGGACGCGCTCAGCTCCGGCTCGATCCGCTTCGCCAGCGTCTTGCCCAGCTCGACGCCCCACTGATCGAAGGAGTTGATGTCCCAGATGACGCCCTGGGTGAAGACCTTGTGCTCCCAGGTCGCGATGATCTCGCCGAGCACGCGCGGGGTCAGCCGCGGCGCGAGGATCGTCGTCGTCGGGTGGTTGCCCTCGAAGACCTTGTGCGGCACCACGGCGGCGTCGACGCCCTCGGCCTCGACCTCCTCGCGGCTCTTGCCGAAGGCCAGCGCCTCGGTCTGCGCGAACAGGTTGGCCATCAGCAGGTCGTGGTGGCCGCCGACCTGACCGGACCCCTCACCGCCGGGGCCAGCCTCGCCGCCCATGTCGTGGCGCGGTTCGAGGAAGCCGAGGAAGTCGGCGGGGATGAGCTTGGTGCCCTGGTGGATCAGCTGGTAGTAGGCGTGCTGGCCGTTGGTGCCCG
>JAVEDQ010000072.1 GCA_030840885.1 Frankiaceae bacterium | reverse complement strand
CCGCCGGCGTCCCTGCTGCTGGAGGTCACCGAGAGCCTGCTGCTCACCGACGACCCGGCGGTCGAGATCGTGCTGCACCGGCTGAAGGACCTCGGCCTGCGGCTGGCGATCGACGACTTCGGCACCGGCTACTCCTCGTTGAGCTACCTCACGAGGCTGCCGGTCGATGTGCTGAAGCTGGACCGGTCGTTCATCGAGGGCATCGACACCGACAGCCGGCAGGCGCTGCTGTCGCGCACCGTCGTCGAGCTCGGGCGCGGCCTCGGCCTGACGGTGATCGCCGAGGGGGTCGAGCGTCCCGGGCAACGCTCCCGGCTGCTGGCGTGGGGATGCCCGGTGGCGCAGGGCTACTACTTCGCCCGGCCCGGGCCGGCGACGCTGGTCGGGCCGTGGCTCGACGCCGCCCGCGAGGCCTCAGGCGCGGCCCCCGGCCCGACACTCGGCTCGACCTCCACCTCACCGCTACCACGGCCGCGCGTTCCGCGCGCACTGCAAGGGTCGACCGAGGAGGCGTTCGCCGTCACGACCCCGCCAGCGGACGATGACAGCGTCAATGGCTTATCACTACGGCGCCCGTGGTAGATCCGCAATCGCGGAACCGCGACTCTCCGCATGGAGGCACAACATGGGCGAGCGCCTGACCGGAGCCGACGCGGCCTGGTTGCACATGGACCGACCGACCAACCGCATGGTCGTCAACATGGTGGCGTGGTTCGACACCGAGCCCGACTGGGGCGCCCTGCGTACCGCCCTGCAGCAACGCTGGGTGGATGCCTACCCGCGGCTGCGCCAGCACGTGAAGGAACCGCTCCTGCCGATCGCGCCGTGGGGCGTCCCCGAGTGGGAGGACCACCCCGGGTTCGACATCGACGAGCACCTCGTCTCCGCCGAACTCGACGCCCCGGGGGACGAGGCCGCGCTCCACGCCTACGTCGAGTCGCACATCACCGACCCGCTGCGCGCGGACCGGCCGCTGTGGTCGATCCACTTCATCTCGGGCTACCGGAACTCCTCCGGCGGCCGCGGCGGAGCCGTCCTGTTGCGCGCGAACCACGCGCTCGGCGACGGCTTCGCACTGATGCACGCCGTGATGGCGCTCGCGGATCACGACGACCGGCGCCCCGAGCAGGGCCCGGCCGCGCTGATCGAACCGCCGATCGACTCCGAGACGGGCGTCTCGGGGCTGGAGTCGGTCCGGGAGTACATCGCCGACGGCGTCAGCAACGTGGCGGGTCTGCTGCGCGGCAACCTCGAGTTGAGCCGCAAGGCCGCCGCCCGCGTCGCCTCCCTGGCCAAGCTCGCCGTGGTCCAGCAGGACGCCAAGACGCCGCTGCGCGAGAAGCTCGGGCCGAAGAAGCGGGTCACCTGGAGCACGACGGTGCCGGTGGATGCCGTGCGCGCGCGGGCCAAGGAAACCGGCGCCACGGTCAACGACGTCCTGCTGGCGACCGTCGGCGCCGCGATGGGCCGCTACCTGCGTCAGCACGGCAGCGAGGTCGAGGGCCTCGGCTTCATGCTCCCGTTCAACCTGCGCCCGCTCGACCAGCCGATGCCCCGGCGCCTCGGCAACATGTTCGGACTCGTCTACCCGACGATCCCCGTCGGGCCGATGGACGCCGACCGGCGGATCGGGCTCGTCCACGACGTGATGACGCGGATCAAGCTCGCCAAGCAGGCCAACGTCGTCTTCACCTGGGTCAGCAGCGTCGGCCTGACGCCGGCGCCGATCGAGAACGTGCTCATCGACCGCTACGCCGGGATGAGCAGCCTCATCGTCACCAACGTGCCCGGGCCGAAGCACCGGATCTCGATCGCCGGCTCCGAGGTGACCGGGCTGCTGTTCTGGGTCCCGACCTCCGGCCCGGTCGGCGTCGGGTTGAGCCTCATCAGCTACGCCGGCGACCTCACGATCGGGATCTACGTCGACGCCATGCTCGTGCCCGACCTCGACGGGCTGCGCAGCCTCATCGACGACGAGCTGAGCGTCTTCCGGTCGGAGAAGCAGGCGGCCACGGCGGGGTGAGCTGACCATTCAGGCTTGTCGATGACTCGATAAGTTGGTCGGCATGAGCACGCCCGCCGGCAGTCCCGTTGATAGTGAAGCCTTCGACAGCCCCATCGACCCCGTCATCGACGAGCTCTGGGAGGGTCGCGCCGACCTGACCCCGGAGAACGAGGACGCGCGCAAGCTCGTCATCGCCGCGGTCGACGCGCTCGACGCCGGCACCGCCCGCGTGGCGCAGGTCGGTGCAGACGGCGAGGTGCACGTCGACGAGCGGGCCAAGCGGGCCATCCTTCTGTCGTTCAAGGTGCTGCCGATGGCCGAGACGCACGCCGGCGACTTCCACTACCACGACCGCGTGCCGCTGAAGACGCGCTTCGACGGCGTGCGGGTCGTCCCGGGCGCCATCGCCCGCTGGGGCTCGCACATGGAGCCCGGCGTGGTGCTGATGCCGAGCTACACCAACATCGGCGGCTACGTCGGCTCCGGCTCGATGGTCGACACCTGGGCGACGGTCGGTTCCTGCGCACAGGTCGGTCGGCGCGTGCACCTCTCCGGAGGCGTCGGCCTGGGTGGCGTGCTCGAGCCGCCGTCGGCCCGTCCCGTGGTCATCGAGGATGACGCGTTCATCGGCTCGCGCTGCATGGTCGTCGAGGGCGCCCGCGTCCGCCGCGGCGCAAAGCTCGGCGCCGGCTCCATCCTCACCAACTCCACCCGGGTGTTCGACGCCGAGACCGGCGACGAGCTTCCCCGCGGCGAGGTACCCGAGCGGGCCGTCGCCGTGGGCTCCACCAAGGTCCGCAGCTTTCCGGGCGGGGAGTTCGGCATGCCCTGTCTGCTCGTGCTGCGCCGCCTCGCCGAGGACGAGATCCACGACAAGACGGCGCTGAACGACGTGCTGCGCGCCCACGGCGTCAGCACCTGAGCCGTCGCCACGTGCTCACGCATCCGGCGCTGGACCTCGCCGACCCGGTCGCCCTGACCGCGGCGCTGGTCGACGTGCCGTCGGTCAGCGGCGACGAGCGGGCGCTCTGCGACCTCGTCGAGGCGGC
>JAVEDQ010000614.1 GCA_030840885.1 Frankiaceae bacterium | reverse complement strand
CTTGCGCGCGCTAGGCACTGCGGCTCGGCTGGGGCCGAAGGAGCCATCGCAGCCCACCAGGACATCGGCGTCGAGGCGGACCTGCTGGCCGTCGACGTCGACGTAGGTGACGAAGGGGCGATCGGTGTCCACGTCGTGCAGCGCTACGTCGCTGACCTCGTAGGCGATCTGCTGGCCGGCGGCCTCGCGGGCGCGGCCGAGGTCCTTGGTCACCTCGGTCTGTCCGTACACCCACACGCTGCGTCCGACGAGGTCGACGAAGTCGAGGTGATGCCGCTCGTGCGGGAACTGCAGGTAGATGCCGCGGTGCTCGTCGCCCTCGCGACGCAGCCGTTCGCCGAGGCCGACCGAGTCGAGCAGGTCGACGGTCGACTTCTCGAGGATGCCGGCGCGGATGCGTGCTTCGACGTATTCGCGCGACCGGATCTCGACGATCACCGACTCGATGCCGTCCGCGGCGAGCAGATGCGAGAGGAGCAGGCCCGCGGGGCCGGCGCCGATGATGGCGACCTGGGTGCGCATGTCTGTCAGTAAATGCGCCTGCTGACGCCCGATGTGCATACGTTGCTGCCGTGACCCCGGTGGACCGCAGACCCGTCCCTGGCCCGTTGAGCACGCAGACCGAGATCAGCGCCGAGATCAGCGCCGAGATCGATCAGGCCAAGCACGTGTCCACGGGCACGACGTCGGCTCAACCGGTGCTGGACTACCCGCCCTACCGCAGCAGCCTGCTCAGGCATCCGACGAAGGCCCTCGTGCAGGCCGATCCCGAGGAGCTCGAGCAGTGGGCCCCGGTCTTCGGGAACCAGGATGTGGGGCCCCAGGAGGCGGACCTGACGATCCAGCACCGGGGCGAGCCCATCGGTGAGCGCATGGTCGTCACCGGCCGTCTCCTCGACGGCGACGGGCGGCCGGTCGCGCACCAGCTCGTGGAGGTCTGGCAGGCCAACGCCTCGGGCCGCTACATCCACCAGCGCGATCAGCACCCCGCGCCGCTCGACCCCAACTTCACCGGCACTGGCCGCACGCTCACCGGGCCCGACGGCACCTACCGGTTCGTCACGATCAAGCCGGGGCCCTATCCCTGGCACAACCATCAGAACGCCTGGCGCCCGGCGCACATCCACTTCTCGCTGTTCGGCACCGACTTCACCCAGCGGATGATCACCCAGATGTACTTCCCGGGCGACCCGCTGTTCGCGCTCGACCCGATCTTCCAGTCGATCACCGACGAAGCGGCGCGGCAGCAGCTCGTCGCGACCTACGACCACGACGTCACCGTCCCCGAGGTCTCCACCGGCTACCGGTGGGACATCGTGCTCAGCGGCAGCGCGCGCACCTGGACAGAATCGGACGGCCCTCGATGAGCGCCCCGACCCCGGGCCAGACGGTCGGACCGTTCTTCGGCTACGCCCTGCCGTACCAGGGCGACAACACCCTTGTCCCGGCTGGGCACCCCGACGCGATCCGGCTGCACGGTCTCGTGCTCGACGGGCACGGCGAGCCGGTGCCCGATGCCCTCGTCGAGCTCTGGCAGACGGCCCCGGACGGGTCCGTGCCCCAAGCCGCCGGATCCCTGCATCGCGACGGCTGGACGTTCACCGGCTGGGGCCGTGCGGCGACCGACGCCACCGGGCACTACTCGTTCACGACCGTCCGGCCCGGCTCGGCCGGCTCGGCGGCGCCGTTCTTCGCGATCACCGTGTTCGCGCGGGGGCTGCTCGATCGGCTGTTCACCCGGGTCTACCTGCCCGACGACGAGCGGCTCGCCGCCGACCCGTTGCTCTCCTCCCTGCCGCCCGAGCGCCGCGCCTCCCTCATCGGGCAGCCGGACGCCAACGGCCTGCGGTTCGACGTCGTGCTGCAGGGCGAGAACGAGACGGTGTTCCTTCGCTATCCCGGGCACCCGGCTCGGTGAGCACCCTCTTCTGGCCCGGCGACGACGGGGCGGGCACCGTTCTCTCGGAGTCCGCCTTCCTCGACGCCATGGTCGGCGTCGAGAGCGCTTGGCTCCAGGCGATGATCGAGGTCGGCGTGGCCCCGGACTCGGCGAAGCATGACCTCGCCGGCCTGGTCGACAGCTCGGACATCCCACACATTGCTGCGGCCGCCGAGGCAGGCGGCAACCCGGTCATCCCGCTGGTCGCGCTGCTGCGGAAGCGGGTCGAAAGCGCGTCACCGGATGCCGCCCGGTGGATGCACCGCGGCATGACGAGCCAGGACGTCCTGGACACGGCACTGATGCTGTGCGCCCGCGATGCGCTCATGGAGATCGAGGTCCAGCTCTCGCGGCAGGTGCGGGCACTCCGCGTCCTCGCCGAACACCACCGCGAGACGGCGATGGTCGGCCGCACCCTGACCCAGCACGCCGTCCCGATCACGTTCGGCGCGAAGGCGGCCGCGTGGCTCGACGGCCTCCTCGACGCAGCGGACACGCTCACGCCGGTCCTCGCCGGCCTGCCGGCCCAGTTCGGCGGCGCTGCGGGAACGCTGTCCGCGGCGACCGAACTCGCCACCGTCGCCGGGCTCGACGACCCGGCCGGGCGGGCGCTCGAGGTCGCGTCCCGG
>JAVEDQ010000613.1 GCA_030840885.1 Frankiaceae bacterium | reverse complement strand
AGGGCACCGACCAGCGGACGGATCCGCTCGGGCAACGGCTGCGGGGTCTGTGGGTCGAAAGCGGCCGAGGTGGTCTTGGCCCCCAGGCTGGCGACCGAGACGACGCGCGGTTCGGAGGCGGTTGTCGCCGCTGAAGGCTTGGGGCCGGTTGCCTCAGCGGGCGGCCAGGCGACGCCGGAGGGCTCGGCGGCGCCACGCTGGCGGGGCACAGCACCGCCAGCGGGCAAGTCGGGCGCGGTGGGGGGGTCGGGGGTGGCGGAGGTGTTGCCTGCGCGCGCCTCGCGGGGCACGCCGAGCTTCGGTGGGACGCCGACGGGCACGCCTACCTGGCGTTCCGTGTCTGCGCTGCTCGCCACTCGTGCCGCCTCTGCCGATGGTGGCGACCCCGGACGCATCAGTCCCCGTGACCGGATCTCGTTGGGCCGCCGGAGACCCCATCGGCGAGAGCGGCCGCGACCTGAAGGGGGCGAACGCCAGCAGAACGACGCGTCAGTGGCCGCTCTTGGTTCCTGCACCCCCGGTCCCCGCCACGTCGGCGGCCGCGCCGGCGGCGGCCGGAGCGCTGATGGTCACCACGACGCGACGGTTCGTCGCGCGGTGCTCGTCGGAGTCGTTGGGGACGACTGGGCGGGTGTCGGCGAACCCGCTGGAGGTGAGCCGATCGGGATCGAGGTGGTACTTGCCCAGGAAGAACCGCACCACCGTGTTGGCCCGGGCGCTGGAGAGCTCCCAGTTGTCGGCGTAGCGGTCGCTGCTGATCGGCGCATTGTCGGTGTGGCCCTCGACCGTGACGGGGTTGTCGAAGGTGCGCATCCTCGGGCCGACGACGTCCAGGATCTTGACGCCGTTGGGCAGCAGGATCGCCTCGCCGGAGTTGTAGAGCACCCCGTCGGTGAGGCTGATCTCGAGTCCCTTGGCGTCGATCTCGATCTTCGCGCCCTTGGAGACGCCGGCCCGGGCCAGCGCCTTCTCGAGCTCTTCCTTCAGCTTCTCCAGCTGGGCGCGGGTGACCGGCTGGCCCGGCTTCGGCTCGATGGGGTCCTTGATCGGGTTCGGAGTCGTGATCATCGGCTGACCGATCGCCTTGTTCTTGACCATGGACGAGGCGAAGGCGTCGATCTTGCTCTTGTTGAGCGAGCTGATGGCGAACAGCACGACGAACAGGGCGAACAGCAGCGTCATCATGTCGGCGTAGCTGACCAGCCATCGTTCGTGGTTCTCGTGCTCCTCGTGCTCCTCGTGCCGCCGCTTGGACATCTCAGGCCGCCTGCTTGTCGCCCTTGCCGCCGACCGTCTCGCGGACCTTGGGGGCAAGGCTGCTCTTGAGACGGTCGCCGAGGGCGCGAGGGCTGGCGCCGGACTGGATGGACAGCACGCCCTGGATGATCAGTTCTTTCTGTGCGACCTCGTCGGCCGTCTTCCGCTTGAGGTGGGCGGCGATCGGCATGAAGAAGAGGTTGGCGAACAGCAGGGCCCAGAGGGTGGCGAGGAAGGCCCCGGCGATCAGGGGTCCGAGCTTCTCCGGGTGCTGGAGTTCGGTCATGACGTGCATGAGGCCGATGACGGTGCCGATGATGCCGATGGTCGGGGCGTAGGCGCCGGCGTCGCCCCAGAACTTCTGGGCCACGGCGTGCCGCTTCTTCATCGCGTCGACCTCGGCGTAGAGCGTGTCCTCGACGGCCTCGGGGTCGGACCCGTCGATGACCTGCTCCAACGCGCGCTTGAGGAATTCGTCCTCGACCGCCTTGACCTTCTCCTCGAGGGCGAGCAGGCCCTCGCGGCGGGCGGTGTCGGCGAAGCCGACGAGCTCGTCCACGATGGCGGCGGAGTCGGACTTGCCGCCCTTCATGGCCTTGATCGCGCCCTTGAAGCCGACCCCGACGTCGCTCATGTTGACGCTGGCGATGGAGGCACCGAGGGTTCCGAGGATCACCAGCACCAGGGCGGCCGGGTTGGAGACCAGGGCGGCGGGGCTGCTGCCCTCCATCACCATGGCGCCCAGGACGCCGACGAGGGCGATGACTATTCCGATGGGGGTGGACACGACGGATCAGTCCCGTTCGCCGTGCAGCACGTAGAGCTGCCCGGCGGCGGCACTGCTCCCGGTGCCCGGCGATGCCGCGGCGCGGTCCTCGAGGGCGTCGGCGAGCGAGTCGGCGACGGCGAGGACGTTGGCGCGGTAGTGCGTGATCGCGTCGACGACGTCGCCGATGGGCTCCGTGACGACGTAGTGCTTGCCGTCGACGAGAGTCACGACCGTGTCGGGGTGGGCCTCCACCGAGCAGATCAAATCGGCGTTGAGGTACAGCTCCGAGCCACTGAGGCGGGTCAGACGAATCACGGTTCTCCTCCTGAGTTACCGCATCGGCGCCCATCCTTGGGCGCTGTTGATCTCATCGGCTGTCACGCTGCGTAGTTGATGAGCCAGTCGGCGGATCACCCGTCTGCGCAGGGTGCAACGTGGGATCTCAGCTGGATGCGGGGGTGCCGGTGGTGCCGGCGCTGGGGGTGGTGGGGGTTGTGGTCGTGCCGGGGCTGGAACTGGCGGTGCCGGTAGTGGGGCTGGTGGTGCTGGTTGGGCTGGTGCCGGTGGTCGTGGTGGGCGCCGTGGTCGTTGTGGGCGTAGTGGCGGGAGCAGGCGTCGCAGCGGGCGTCGGTGCCGGCACCGCAGCGGGTGCCGGAGTGGACGCTGCAGCGGACGCGGCCTTCACCGCGGTGACTTCCTCGACGGAGACGGTGGTGCCGTCGCTCAGCGTCAACCGGGCGCCGGAGTCACTGAAGCTCATGCCGGTGACCAGTCCGGAGACCTTGGTGCCGGTGGCGGCGACGGTGGCCGTGATCTGTTGTCCGATCATTCCCTGACCGGCGACGGCCCGCTGCCAACTCACGGCGTCGCTCTGCGACTTCTGGATGTCGGCGAGCTTCTCGACGGTGGTGAACTGCGCCATCTGGGCCATGTACTGCTGGCCGTCCGCGGGCTGCAGCGGGTTCTGGTACTTCAACTGGGCCACGAGCAGCTTCAGGAACGTGTCCTTGCCGAACTCGTCGCCGGCAGTCTTGGTCGTTCCGGTGGGGGTGGTCGACGTGGCGCCGGTCGAACCGACGCCACTGACGGGGTTGGTCACAGCCAGGTCCCTTCGTTCGCGGCACGCTCGGAGACGCGCCGTCCGTTGGTGGTCGGTCCGCCGGCCGAGGGGCCGGAGTCAGATCCTCGCGATGAACGGCCGTCGAACGCGCGGCCGGAGTCGAAGGTGGGCTCGTCGTCGCGGCGCTGCGGGTCCCGGCCGGCGAACGACATGTCACCGTCGCTGCGCCGACCGTCGGCGTTCTGCTGCAAGAAGTCGGGGTTGCCGTCGGCGCCGTTGGCGGGGCTGTTGCCGACCACCGTGAAGCGGGCTAGGTCGAAGCCGTGGGCGGCGAGGACGTCTCGGACGCGGGCCTGCTGACCGGCGAGAGCGTTCGCTCCTGCCTGCGTGTCCGCCCGCAGGGAGAGTTCGACCTCGCCGTTACGGCTCTGCATCGTGAGGGTGATCGCGCCGAGCTCGGGCGGGTCGAGGCGCACCGTCAAACGCGCGGTGCCGTCAGCCGAGATGCGCGCCGCCCGGGCGAGTTCGGCGAGATGCGACGGCACCCCGGCCGGTGTGCTGACCACTGTCGTCGCAGTGCCGGCCGGAGCTGTCGGAGCTGTCGGAACTGACGGAACTGACGGAGCCGTCGTCGCGGCGGCCAGACCGTCGAGCAGCGGCGCGACAGAAGCCTCGGCAGGACGTGCGGCCCCGATGCCGTCGACCGGCCTCGTCCCGCCGCGGGTTCCGGGTGGACGACCGTCGGAACCCGAGCCGCCGCGACCACCCGCAGCGTTCGCCAGGAGTGCCTCGGCACCGACGGACTGCAGCGGAGCCGTGCCAGAAGCTGCGGTGGTGTCCGCGGCCGACGCCGCAGGTGCCGCAGGACCGGTCGCAGAACCGGCGGCCGGCGAGGATGCCATCGAGGGTGTGCCGATGGCGTCGGGCGGCGTCCGGCCGGTCACGTGGCTGCCCGGGGCCGCATCGGGCGGAGCCGGGGCGGGCGTGGTCGCGGTGCCGGCTGCGGCGGGTGCGTCGACGGAAGGTCGGCCGTCCGGCTGTCCTGATGTCGGTTGCCCAGGCGTTGGCTGTTCCGGCGTCGGCTGTCCAAGTGCGGGTTGCCCTGCTGCGAGCTGCTCGGACTGGTGGCCGGGCGCCGGCACTCCGGAGGCAGCACCAGCACCAGCACCAGCAGCTGCCCCAGCCGATAGCTCGACCGGGGTCGACGTCGGTGCCGTCTCGGGCTGCAGAGCCGGTGTCGCGAGCCCGCTGGCGGTCCCTCCCGCGCTGGCCATCAGCAGAGCGCTATCGGGGGTGGCGCTCGACAACCCGAGCAGGCCGAGCACGTCCGCTGGTGCCGGGGGAGGAGTGGTCGGGTTGGCACCGGGCGGTGTGGCAGGTGTGTCAGGTGTGGCAGGCGTGTCGGCCGCGTCCGCATCTGCCGGTACGTCAGCCGCCACGTCGGTGTCCGTTATGGCGCCCCGGGCCGCAGTGCGAGTCGCGGCGCGGGCGGCAGCGACCTCACCCATCCGTTGCTGCGGTGGCTCCGTCGGGCGTGGGTGAGCCGACGGTGTGGTTCGGGTCGCGGCCGGCCGCACGGCCTTCGTCGCCGCCGCGGAGTCGAGTGTCGTCGCGAACGACGGTGTCAGCTCGTCGGACCGGCGACGGCCGGAACCCACCGTGCCGGCCGTGCCGGCTGCGCCGGCCGGGACGGCGGTGCGGGCAGGAGCGGTCGCGGAGGACGGGGAGGTCACAGGTTGTCCCTTCACGACAAACTCGTCATCTTGTTCTGGATCCGAGCGACGTAGCTCTGCGTCTCGCGGTAGGGCGGGACGCCCCCGTACTTGCGGACGGCGCTCGGTCCGGCGTTGTAGGCCGCGAGCGCCAGGTCGGCACGGCCGAACGTCTGCAGTTGCTCCTTCAGGTATCGGGCACCGCCGTCGAGGGCCTGAGCCGGATTCATCGGGTCGACTCCGAGGCCGCGGGCGGTGGCCGGCATGAGCTGGACGAGTCCCCGGGCGCCGGCGGGAGAGACCGCCCGCGCCGAGAAGTTCGACTCCTGCCAGACGAGCGCGGCCAGCAGCTTCGGGTCGATGCCGTTGTGGTTCGCGGCCGTCACGATCGCCGCGGCGTACGGCTTGCCGGCGGCGGGCAACTTCGCGGCCAGCATCGCCGCCGAACCGCTGGTGGCCGCACTGCTGGTGGAGGCCCCGACGGGTGTGGCCGCCTTCACCGACGAGGCCTTGGGTACCGCGGCGAAGGCCGCTTCGGGGAGAACGCGCCGGAAGCCGGAGACGTTCGACCACAGCTTCTCGGTGCGCACCACCGAGTGCGAGTTTGG
>JAVEDQ010000629.1 GCA_030840885.1 Frankiaceae bacterium | reverse complement strand
TCCTCGATCGGCACGGCGGGATCGACGCGGTGCTGATAGAATAGGTCGATAACCTCGACGCCCAGCCGCGTCAGGGACGCCTCGGCCACGGCGCGGATGCGGTCGGGGCGGCTGTCCATGCCGGTCTGCTTGCCGGTATCGGGATCGATCCGGAATCCGAACTTGGTCGCGATCACCACCTGGTCCCGCACCGGCGCCAGCGCCTCGCCGACCATCTCCTCATTGGTGAAAGGGCCATACACCTCGGCGGTGTCGAACAGGGTCACGCCGCGCTCCGCAGCCGCACGGATCATCGCGATGCCACCAGCCATGCACACCCCCTGTCCGTAGCCGAAATTCAGGCCCATGCAGCCGAGGCCGATGGCCGACACCTCCAGGCCACTCTTTCCAAGTACGCGCTTCTGCATCGCTCTTCCCCCAAGCCTATCGCGCGGCGCTCGGCCGACGCTGTGGTTCGGAGATAAGCCGCTTCGCTCATGCCGATTAGGCGTAAAGTACGGCATGAGGCTATGTCGCCCATTCATGTATCGGCCTGCACGTCGCGTGCCCGAGACGCGAGCGTGAGCTGGTCTAGCTCCTAACGAAACGTCCCGACACCGTATAGGATATGCGGCCCCAGCGCGTCATGCCGCGCCCGTCAGCCGGACCGGGCTGCGGACAAGCGCCAGGCCGGGTCGGGCTGCGCCAGGTCACGCTCGAAGCTCCAAACATCGGTGATCTCGGCGACCGCGTCGGCGCCCGAGACCGGCCGGCCGTCACGATCCAGCGTCTCCGCCACCTGGTCGGACACGATGCGAAGCGTGATGACGGCATGGGTGCCGGACAGCGCAGCCTCCTCGATGGTCAGGCTCTCGATGCGCTTGATCTCGCTGCGCTGGGTCTCGCCGGCCGCCTCTCGCGCGGCAATCGCCGCCTCGAAGCTGCGATAGGTGTCGTCCGCCAGCAAGGGGCGCAGCGCCACGCGGTCCCCCGCGGCGAACGCGCCGACGATCAGGCGAAACGCTGCCTCCGCCCCATTCAGGAAATGCTGCGGATCGAAGTTCCGGTCGACCGCCCGCATCTGCGCGAGCGCCGCGCCGGCCGGAGTGCCGGGATCCGGCAGCGGGCGCACCGCAGGTTCCACCCGGCTGTCGGTCGCTAATGCGGGCGCCGGGCGGCCGATGCCCGGCACTGGGGTTTGCGGCGCATCAGGCTGGGCCGGTCTCTCAAACCCGGTTTTACGGCCGAGGATGCTGCGCAACCGCAGCACAAGGAATGCGGCAATCATGCCGAACAGCAAGAGATCGATCGGAAAGCTGCCGCTGCCCATGGGTAACAATCCTCCGTGCACGCCAACCATAGGCTCGATAGCGGTTCGGGACAATAAAAGGTGCCGGCCCGCTGCGGGCCATGGAAAGGCGCCAGCCCGTTGCGGGCCATGGCTTAGCGCAATAGATGGGGGCATGATCCTGCTCCGCCACGGCCAAAGCGAATTCAACGTCCTGTTCACCGCGACGCGAAGGGATCCCGGCATTCGCGACCCCAAGCTCACCCCGCTCGGCCACGAGCAGGCGATGGCGGCGGCGGCGGCGCTGAAGCCGGAAGGCATCACGCGCATCCTCGCCTCCCCCTACACCCGCGCGCTGCAAACGGCTGCGCCGATCGCCCGCGCGCTGGGCGTGCCGATCGTGGTCAACCCGATCGTGCGCGAGCGCTACGCCTTTTCCTGCGACATCGGCAGCCCGCGTTCCGCCCTGGCCGCGGCCTGGCCGGAGCACGACTTCTCGGGCATCGAGGACATCTGGTGGCCGCCGGTCGAGGAGCCAGCCGACCAGGTGATCGAGCGTGCCAACCTGTTCCGGGCCGAGATGGCGGCCCTTCCCGATTGGTCACGCACGCTGGTGGTGAGCCACTGGGGGTTCATCCTGTCGATGACCGGACGCAGCATGATGAACGGGGACTGGCTGCGCTGCGACCCGACCGCCGCACCTCCGGCCGAGGTGGCCTGGAAGCATTGAGCACCGCTTCGCCTGGTTTCCTGTTCTGGCGAAAGGAATGTTAGCAGGCGTCGGCTCACGCAAGCGCAATCGCCTTGGCTCATTGCGCAACCGGGTGGCGCAGTAGCGCCCGCCATGCTACCGGGCCGGTCAGCACCCGCATCGTAGCCCCGCGCTTCAGTCCAGTCCTTCAGCCCCGCCCTTCAACATCGAGGAAGCTCATGTCCGAGACCGCCGCCCCCACTCCCGACGCCCAGCCAGTTCAGCCGCTGACGGTCAACATCCAATACGTCAAGGATCTATCATTCGAGGTGCCCAGCGCCCCGGAAATCTACACGACGCTCCGCAGCCAGCCGAACGTGAACATCAACCTCGACGTCCAGGCTCGCCGCATCCAGGACGGACAGGACGTGTTCGAGGTCACCCTGCAGATCAAGGCGGAGGCGACGGAGCCGCAGTCCCCGGCCGCGAACGGCCAAGCCGCCGAGGGCCGCCCGGTGTTCATCGCCGAGCTGTCATACTCCGGCGTCTTCACCCTGGCCGGAGTGCCGGAGAACACCGTCGAGCCGTTGCTGCTCGTCGAGTGCCCGCGCCTGCTGTTCCCTTATGCCCGCAACATCCTCGCGGACGTGACGCGCGACGGCGGCTTCCCGCCCGTGCTGCTGCAGCCGATCGATTTCGTCTCGCTATGGCAGAACCGCCGCGCCCAGGGCGCCACCGCGACCGTGTAGGCTAAACCGGCTAAGCAGCGCTGGCTCGGGCCGCAGCGGCGTGCAGCACCGCCGCACGCAGCGACGTCTCATCGAACGGCTTGCTCAGCCAAACCACGCCTTCCGCTTCGCCCCCGGCCGATCCTGTCGCCACGACCGCAGGAACGCCGGGCAGGCGCTTCCTGATCTGATCGAGCAACGCCAAGCCGTCCATGTCCGGTAGGCCCCTGTCACAAACCACCAGGTCCACTCCATGGAGGAGCCGGGCCAGCGCTTCCGCTGCCGTTCCGGCCTCCAGCACGTCATGGCCGAGATCGGCCAGCATCGTCGCGGTCGTCGTGCGATGCCGCGCCTCACTCTCGGCCAGCAGCACGCGCAGCGCCTGGGCGCGACGCGGCTTGCGAACCTGGT
>JAVEDQ010000610.1 GCA_030840885.1 Frankiaceae bacterium | reverse complement strand
TCTGGCGCTACACCGACCGGGGCTACCACCAGGGCATCGCCTCGGCC
This sequence comes from Frankiaceae bacterium, assembly GCA_030840885.1. GTDB lineage: Bacteria > Actinomycetota > Actinomycetes > Frankiales > Frankiaceae > JAVEDQ01. Next base: position 5,027 of record JAVEDQ010000610.1, on the reverse strand, counting down.
GAGGGCATCGACATCGAGCTCGCGCTGACCACCGATTTCCGCATCGGGTTCGAGGGTTCACGCGCCGTGGCCCGCACCTTGCTGAAGGAGGGCGACACCCGCTTCTGCGCGCTCTCCTGGACCACCCACCGTCCCCCGGACACCTTCGACGAGGCCTACGACCGGCTGCGCTGGACGGCGCACCACTGGCAGCACTGGCTGGCCCGCGGCTCGTTCCCCGACCACCCGTGGCGCACCTACCTGCAGCGCAGCGCGCTGACGCTGAAGGGCCTCACGTTCGCACCCAGCGGTGCGCTGGTCGCCGCGGCGACGACGAGCCTGCCCGAGACCCCGGGCGGCGAGCGCAACTGGGATTACCGCTACGCCTGGATCCGCGACAGCACCTTCGCGCTGTGGGGGCTGTATTCCCTGGGCTTCGACTGGGAGGCCAACGACTTCTTCTGGTTCATCGCCGACGTCGCCGAGCGCGACCCCGACCTGCAGATCATGTACGGCGTCGACGGTGAACAGAAGCTCGAGGAACAGATCCTCGACCACCTCAACGGCTACGAGGGTGCGCGCCCGGTTCGGATCGGCAACGGGGCCTACGACCAGAAGCAGCACGACGTCTGGGGCGCCGTCCTGGATTCGGTGTACCTCCACACCCGCTCCCGCGACCGGCTCGACGACCGGCTCTGGCCGATCCTGGTGCACCAGGTCGAGTGCGCCCTCCGGTGCTGGCAGGAGGCCGACCGCGGCATCTGGGAGGTCCGGGGCGAGCCGCAGCACTTCACCTCGTCGAAGGTGATGTGCTGGGTCGCGGCGGACCGTGGCGCCCGGCTGGCGCGCGTCCGGGAGGAGTTCGAGCTCGCGGCACGGTGGCAGGACGCGGCCGACGAGATGCATGCCGACATCTGCGCCAACGGCCTCGACGACCGGGGCGTGTTCGTCCAGACCTACGGCGGCACATCGCTCGACGCGTCGCTGCTGCTGGTGCCGTTGTTCCGCTTCCTGCCCGGCGACGACCCGCGGGTCCGGGCGACCGTTCTCGCCATCGCCGACGAGCTCACCGAGGACGGACTGGTCCTGCGCTACCGCGTCAAGGAGACCGACGACGGGCTCACCGGCGAGGAGGGCACGTTCACCATCTGCTCGTTCTGGCTGGTCTCCGCGCTGATCGAGATCGGCGAGACGGCCCGTGCCAAGCAGCTGTGTGAACGGTTGCTGGCCGCGGCGAGCCCGCTCGGCCTCTACGCGGAGGAGCTCGACGCGAAGACCGGCCGCCACCTCGGCAACTTCCCGCAGGCCTTCACGCACCTCGCACTGATCAACGCGGTGCTGCACGTCATCCGCTCCGAGCGGGCAGCGGTCGACACCGGCCGCACGCGCTGGTAGCCAGTACGGGAGCTGGCTACTCCGGGAGCTGGCTACTCGGCAGATCGTGCCTGCGGATCCAGGCGTCGATGTCGGCCCACCAGTCGTAGAGCCAGTCGACGAACTCGTCCTCGTCATCCGGGATGTCCGCGGCGGGGATAAAGCTCCAGCGCAGGTACAGCGTCTTCTCCTGCGGCAGCCCGTGCCAGATGTCCCGGACGGTCGAGAGGTGCTCGATGCCGGTGTGGGCGACGAAGATCATGTCGGCTTGCGGGGCTGCTCGGTGGGCGGCGAGCAAACCACCCGGCTTCGGCGCGAGCACGGTGGCCATCGCCTCTGCGCGCTGCGCCATCGACTCGAGCCCGTGGCCGCGTAGCCGTTCGATCGCCTTCGTGCGACGCCGGTCGGTGAAGTTGCCGCCCTCCGGGAAGATCAGCAGCGCGTCGGTGTCGGTGAGCCCGGCTGCCAGCGAGGCGATGGACTCCTCGACCTCCGAACCGTGACTGCCCGGCTGCGGATCGATGAAGCGGTTCGGGATGCGGTTGAAGAAGAGGTCGATCGCCGGGTCGAGCTGCAGCAGGTCCTTCGCCACCATCCGCGGCTTACGCAGGTGGTCGCGGTTCATCAGCGTCTCGATGAGCAGCACCGACTCCCCCGGTCCCGCGTGCCGGGCCGCGATGATCATCGCGTTCTCGGAGCCGGGGACGCCGTCGTCCAAGGGCGACCAGGACCCGTCGTCGAGGACGAGCTCCAACCGGAACAGGCGCTCGGCGACGCGCACCAGCGCGACGAACCCGAGCCGCAGCACCGCGTAGTGCGCGAGCTGGAAGTGGTAGCCGCGCACCTTCCAGCCGAAGCCGCTGGCCACCCAGAGCACGAACGCCACGATCATGCCGACGATCTCGAACAGCAGGTAGGTGAGGAAGAAGAACAGCAGCCGCACGGCGCGGTAGTGACCGGGGAGCCGGCTGGACACCACCAGGGCCACGAGGAACAACACCGGCAGCAGGACGACCGAGAGGGCGAACAGCACGACGTACAGCACGAGATAGACGGGAACGAGCAGGCGGCGGACGATCCGCGGGGCCAGGAACGACGGCATCAACGCACCTGTGCACTTCGAGCGTCGCCGAGGTAGCGCTTCGAGGCGTCGTAGGCCCGGTCCATGCGGTCGCGGGCTCCGGTCACGCGCCCGTAGCGGCGGGGGTCGAGTTCCGTGCGCGTGCTCGGCGGTTCACTCCCGCTGGGCAGCACGTGCACGGCGACGCCATCGGGCAGCGACGCGAGGTCGGCGGCGAACCGGTGCCGTCGCGCGATCTCGAAGGCCACCATGCCGACGTCCAACGGGTTGCGTGGCGGCCGTAACGGCTTCTCGATGCGACCGACCTGCAGCACGTAGATGGTCCGGGCACCGAGCGCCACGGCCCGCCCGACCGGGATGCTGTGCACGAGACCGCCGTCGTAGAAGTGCTCGTCGCCGATACGGACCGGGGCGAACAGGCCGGGCACGGCGCAGGAGGCGAGCACGGCGTCGGCCAGCGGCCCGGAGTCGAACCAGTGCTCGGCCGCCTTCTCGATGCTTGCGGCGACGCACTGGAACGGCACCGCCAACTCCTCGATCCGCTCGACCGGTTGGTGCTCCAGCAGCAAGCGGCGCAGCGGGCCCCGCCCGTGGGTGTGCGTCCTGGTGCGGGCCAGGGTGCTGAGCCGGGTCGGCAGGCCACCGGTGAGCAACCGGCTCGCGCCGAGTTCACGCCACAGGGAGGCGAGCCGCTCGACAGCGACCGCACTGGGGTCGGCGGCGAGGAAGGCTCCGTTGAGGGCGCCGATGCTGGTGCCGAGCACGAGGTCGGGACGGATGCCGGCTTCGGCGAGGGCCCGCGCCATCCCCACCTCGGCCATGCCGAGGACACCACCACCGCCCAGGACGAAGGCCACCGGGGCGACGGGAGGGTTGTCCGGGGTTCGGGGCTGCTCGAGCACAGCCGGCGACGCTTCAGGACCCGGCCATGCCGCGGACTGTCCCGAGAAGCCCGAGGGCGACCGACTCATGACCCGACTCTGACACGCCCGCACCGTCGTCGGTCGACAGGTGTGCGGCTGGTCGCCAGTGGCAAGACAGGTCGGGACATCGGTCGTCGCGGATCACCTGCGGCGTGGTCGGGAGGAACGTCGATGACGACACCGCAGGAATCAGCCGCCGCCACCTCTTCCGGAGCGGCGGGAAGCGGCACGACGACCGCACAGGCGCCGGCGAAGAAGGCCACCAAGCGGGCCGCCGCGAAGAAGGCCGCTGGAAGCAGCGCAACCAAGGCCACCAAGGCCACCAAGAGCACCGCCCGTAAGAGCACCGCTTCCAAGGCCACCGCAACCAAGACCACCGCAACCAAGAGCCCGGCCAAGAAGAGCCCGGCCAAGAAGGCGGCCGCGCAGAGCCCCGCCAAGAAGGCGGCCACGCGGAGCCCCGCCAAGAAGCAGCAGTCTGCCTCGCAGCAGCCGAACCAGCAGCCGAACCAGCAGCCGACTGAGCAGAAGCCGCCGCAGCAGTCGGCGGGCGCTTCCGGCCCCGACCGTGACGGTGTGATCGGTCGGGTCATGGAGTGGCGCACCGAGGCGGCCAAGACCCCGACCGACCCCGACGAGCGCTTCCTCGGCCTCACCCTGCCGGTGTGGGACGTGCTGTCGAAGGTCTACTTCCGCGTCGAGACCGACGGCTGGGAGAAGATCCCCGACCGCACGAGCCTGCTCATCGGTGTCCACTCCGGCGGCACGCTGACCATGGACGCCTGGACGCTGGTGCACGCCTGGCAGCGGCACTTCGGCACCGAGCGCGTCCTGCACGGCACCGCTCACGACGTGCTGCTCACCCTGCCGGGCCTCGGCGACTACTTCCGTGCCTCTGGCGTCATCTCCGCCTCTCGCGAGTCCGTCGGCCGCGCGCTGGGCGAGGGTCGCGACGTCATCGTCTGGCCGGGCGGTGAGAAGGACGCCATGCGCAGCTGGCGCCGCCGCGACGAGGCCGAGCTCGGTGGCCGCAAGGGTTTCGTCCGGCAGGCCATCCGCTCCGGGGTACCGATCCTGCCCGTGGCCACCGTCGGTGGGCACGACACCGTCTTCATCCTCTCCGAGGGCAAGTGGCTGGCCAATGCGCTGGATCGCTTCACCGGGCTGAAGAAGACCCTGCGGGCGGCCAACCTGCCGATCGTCGCCGGGTTGCCCTTCCCGCTGGCCCTCGAGGTGCTGCCGGCGCACATCCCGCTGCCCGCCAAGATCCGCACCGAGTTCCTCGACCCGATCGAGGTCGACGACGACCCGGAGCGGGTGAACGACGAGGCCTACGTCCAGGGCATCTACGACGAGGTCCGCGGCGCGATCCAGGCGGGCATGACCCGGCTGGCCAAGAAGCGGCGGTTCCCGGTCTTCGGATAGGGGTGGGCCGCGCCCCTGGAGGGTGCTCCGGAGCCGGGAGGGCCCGTCCACGGTTCGTCCCGGAATTGGCCTCTTCACCAGCACGGCAGAGTTGCCGATGACCCGGAGGTGAGGCAGCTACTGGCGGCAGCGCGCCGACTGCCCCTATCGGCGCTGGCGGTGGCGTCGGCTTCCGCGGTACTGCTGGGGGTGTTGCTCCGGCAGCCCGGCGGTCAGCCTCTCGTACAAGCCGTCGACAACCTGGC
>JAVEDQ010000592.1 GCA_030840885.1 Frankiaceae bacterium | reverse complement strand
CTGGACCGGCGCTGGCTGAGGCGCGGCTCGCTACTGCCCGGCACGAGGTCCAATCTCGCTGCTGGGAACGACTGTGCACGCGGGAAGCCGTTACGAGCCGATCGACCGAGCTGCAGATTGTCGGCCGGTCCGTCGCGCTCAGGTCGACGCCGATCTCCGGACCCTGCTCGGGGGCGGTTCCCCACCGACCGCCCGTCATCTCCTCGCGGTGCTGCGGACCGCCGGCCCCTGACCGGCGGGATGTTCGACCAGACCCGGCGCGGATTGGACGGCCCGGACCTCGGTCGCAAGCACCAGTAGGGCGACGTCGTCGTCGGCCTTCCCGTCCGGCAGGCAGACGTCGAGCACGTGATCGCACAGCCCCTCGATCCCGGCAGGTGCAGTCCTGACGGCGGCGGCGAGTGCGTCCATCCCGTCCTCGATATCGGCTTCGCGCCGCTCGATCAAACCGTCGGTGAACAGCAACAGCCGTGCGCCGGGCGGCAGCAGTTGGTCCGCGGCGACGTATTCGAACTCCGGGAGAACCCCGATAGGCGGCTGCGGCGCGTCGGCCTCCAGGTACTGGACGGTGCCGTCGGGCGCTATGAGCAGAGGCGGGAGGTGCCCGGCGTTCGCCCAGGCGAGCGTCCGCCGGTCGGCAGCGTAGACGGCGTACACGCAGGTGGCCATGACGTTCGGGTGCAGCAGGGTGGCGAACTGGTTGACACGGGTGAGCACCTCGCCTGGCCGGTGCCCCTCCAATGCGTAGGCGCGCAGCGCGGATCGCAGTTTCCCCATGACGCTGGCGGCCTGCACGTCGTGTCCGGTCACGTCACCCATGGCGAGTCCGAGATCGCCGCCGGGGAGTACGAACGCGTCGTACCAGTCCCCGCCGACTTCGACGCCGGCGCTGGTGGGCAGGTAACGGGCACCGCACCGCGCTCCAGGATGCGACGGCAGCTCCGTCGGTAACAGGCTCCGCTGCAGCGTTGTCGCCACCTCACGCTGGACCTCGTGCTGGGCGAGCCGCAAGGTCATCCGGGTCAGCAATCGCATCAGCGCGAGCAGGATCAGAACGGCGACGACAGCGGCTGCGACGACACGGCGTTCCGCTGCCTGATTGGCTCGGCCCGATTTCGCGTTGGCCTGTTCCTGCAACGCGGCCAGTCGGTCGGTGAACGCCGCCAAGGGCGCCGTCAACGCGCCGAACAAGCGGTTGAACATTGTGAGGCTCTGGGGGACCGAGGCGCGGTCCGGCACAGGGGTGGCTGCCAGCTGCTCGGCGGCGAGCATGTAGTCGCGCTCCTGCGCGATCAACCGCTCGAGGTCCGGCGCCAACGCCGCGGGCAGCGTCGTGCCGGTGAGTATCCCCAGACTGGTCCGGTAGTTCGTCAGGTCCTGCTCGATCGCAGCCTGGGACTCTGCCGTGGAACCGACCGGCTCCCCGGTCAGCAGCCGGTTCACGTCGGCACGGAGCGTGTCGTGCAACCCATCGGCATCCTGGTGCGCGCGCGAGGCGCGCGATAGGGACGCGACCTTCTGATCCTCCTCCGCCACGCGGCCGAGACCGGCGAGCGCCGACTGCACCACCAGGAGGATGAGCAGAACGCCTGCGACCGCAAGCAGGATCGGACGACGGCCCGGCCCCAGAGCCGACAGCAGCGAGGCCGGCCGGCCAAGCGGATGCCGATGCTCCCCGCGAATCTGACCGCGTCGGGACCGCACTCGCTGCCCCCGCCCTGAGCCGCCACCCCGATGACCCACGCATCTATCACCTACGCACGTCAGCTGAGGATGCGAGCCGGGACCGGGCGGGGAGGCCGGCGCAGATCGAGCTGACTGAGCCGTATCGTCGCATGGGATGCAATAGATCGGAGGGCTAATCCAGAATCGTCGTGAACGGCGGCGGTCGGTCCCGGGGGAGCCGCGGCCGGTTCCGAGCACGGACGTCAGCTGACCGGCAGCTCAGTCACGTGCGGGCACCGTCGGCACGTAGAAGGGGATCGGCGCGATCCACACGCCGACGGGGAGCGGGCGCGGAGGCACATGAAGACGGCGCCCCGTCACCAACCTCCGTGGGTGGGACAGCTAGCTCCACATCGGGCTGGTGCGGAGCCCGAGGAAGGCGTTGAGATCCTCCGGTCCGGTGGTTCTCCACGGGAAGCCTCCCCGCCGCGGCCCACACATAGTTGACAAAAGCGGTAGAGCGGCCGTCCACTGGGGCCGAGCCTTTCCACGGCTTCGGGTCCAGTCCTCGCTCGTTCTGCTTCTCGGGGGCGTGCGCGTCCTCGAAGCGAGGGCCGTCCTTTGATCTCACTCCCGTTTCACCTGACGGCCCGGTACCTGTCGCCGTCGGGCTCTGTCGCGTCCGTTCTCCGCCCTGCCGGCTGGCGGGGGTGGTGATGAGCAGCTTGAGCGCGTCCCCCCTCGGCGGTACCGGCGCTTACGTCCATTGGGGCGTCATTCAGATCTCGGTCGCCAATCTGGTGGTGATCGTTCTGATGCTGATCGTGCTCGCGTTGGCGATCGTGCTGCCGTTCCCGCACGGCAAGAACGAGCGGGGGTCCCGGCATGAGGACTGAATCCAGCATCGCGACAGACCGGGAGCCCGAGGGCAACTGGACCACGAGTTTGCGCGAACGACTCAGCCGGACCGTCCCGCCGGGCCAGTTGTTGCCGGACCGGCAGCCGGCGTACGTGGCTTCCTGGGCCTACGTTTTCGGTGTTGCAAGCCTCGGGGCGTTTCTCGTGGTGCTCGCGTCAGGTGGGCTGCTCGCCCTCAAGGGCGCGGCCTGGTGGCACACGTCGTCGCTGGGTCATTTCGCCAACTCGCTGCACCTGTGGAGCGTCGAGTTGTTCTTCTTCTTCATGGTCATCCATCTGTGGGCGAAGTTCCTGATGGCGGCGTGGCGGGGCCGTCGTGCTCTGACCTGGGTGACCGGAGCGGTCGCCTTCCTCGGCTCGATCGGGACGGCCTTCACCGGCTACCTCTCGCAGACCAACTTCGACTCCCAGTGGATCTCCACCCAGGCCAAGGACGGCCTGAACTCGGTCGGGATCGGCGCCTTCTTCAACGTGCTGGACACCGGCCAGATGCTGCTGTGGCACGTCCTTCTTCTGCCGGTGACGGTCGGCCTGCTGATCGTCGGTCACGTCCTTCTTGTCCGGCGGCACGGCGTCGTGCCGCCCTTCGATGCTGACCCGGACCAGCCACCCGGAGCAGGCCGCAGTCTCGACACGAAGACCGCACCGGTCACCGTGCCGGCTCCGACTCCAAGCTCCGAGGGTCGCGGGCCGCTGACCGGACCGCGCGGGGGACAGTCATGACCACCCCGGCTCCCGCCCCCGCTCGAAGCCGACGGCGCC
>JAVEDQ010000584.1 GCA_030840885.1 Frankiaceae bacterium | reverse complement strand
ACCTGTGGGCGTCGGTGCATCCGCTCGAGAGGTGGGACGACGCCGACCGCATGACCACCGACTACGCCACCAGTCCCGACGGTGTCGACTGGACCTGGCACGGCACCGTGCTGCGGGGCCGTCCGGGTGAGTGGGACGCCCGCGGGGTGCGCGCTTCCAGCGTGTTGATCGACGGCGACAGCGTGGTCGTGACCTACGACGGCCGCGCCACCGCCGGGCAGAACTGGGAGGAGGTCACCGGCGTCGCAGTCGGCCACCGTGGATCCGACGGTCGCTTCGGTGAGCTCACCCCTCACCCCGGCCCGCCGCTTCGTTCACCGCACGAGCCGGGCGGGTTGCGTTACCTGTCGATCCTCCCGCTGGCCGACGGCACCTCACGCGTGTACTACGAGGTGACGCGCGCAGATGGCGCGCACGAACTGCACGCCGAGCGCATCTGACCCTGCACGCTTCGCCACTAGCTCGGTCGAGCCCGTATTCTGCACCGAGTCCATTGAGTTTACGAGGCTCGGAGAACGCCATGCCCACGCCCGACTTCCTGCTGATCGGTGCGCCGAAGTCAGGGACGACTGCGCTGCACGTCGCGTTGTCGCGGCACCCGGCGCTGTGCCTGTCCTCGACCAAGGAGCCCAAGTACTTCCTCACCGACGGTCCTCCACCGACCGGCGGCGGGCCAGGCGACGCGAAGACGTATCGCGAGTACGTCTGGCAGCGCGAGCAGTACGAGGCCCTCTGGTCCCACGCGGAACCCGGCCAGCTCCGCGGCGAGTCCACCACGCTCTACCTGGCCGACCATGCCGCGCACCGGCGCATCCGGGCCCAGGTGCCGCACGCGAAGCTCGTCGCCGTGCTGCGCGACCCCGTGGACCGGGCCCACTCCAACTGGTCGCACCTGCGCTCGGCCGGTCTCGAGCCGGTGGGCGACTTCCCCCGCGCCTGCATGCTCGGTGATTCGAGGGCCGAGCAGGGCTGGGGGCCGTTCTGGCGCTACCTGCAGATCGGCCGTTACGGCGAGCAGCTCGAGCACCTGTACACGCAGTTCGATCGCGAGCAGGTCCTCGTGCTGCTCTATCGGGACCTCCGCGAGGAGCCGACCAAGACCCTCGACCGGGTCTGCGAGTTCCTGGGCGTCGAGACCGGGCTGGTCGACGAGGTGCCGGCCGAGAACGTCACCGCGCACGTCGACGACGGCATCGTCAACACCGCGCTGCACCGTGCCGTGCAGGGAGTCGAAGCGCTGGGGTCGGTGGCACCGGCTCCGCTGCGCCGGGCGGCGACCTCGGCCGCGGTCAAGCTGCTGCAGCGCGAGCAGCAGACCCGGCCCACCCTCGCGCTCGAGGAGCGTGCGCTGCTGCTACCCCACTTCTACGAGGACATCGCGCTGCTGGAGAAGGTGCTGGGGCGCCCCTTCGACCACTGGCGCGACCTGGACAACGGCAGCACCCGCCGGTCGCTCGACATCAACGGCCGGTTCGGCACCGGCTTCACGAGCATCGACCGTCCCCGCACCTGAGCGTTCCGGATGCCTGCGGGACCGGCTAGTCCTCGATGACGTCCCGCCCCTGCTCCCGCAGGAGCGCGAGACGGTCGAGCATGCCCTGCAGGACCTCCGGGTCGTGACCCTGCCAGCTGTCCAACTCGCCGACGACGCGCAGCGGATGACGGGTGCGGTAGGACCGGGTGGGGTTGCCGGGGAAACGCTTGTCGGTCACGTTCGGGTCGTCCTCGAAGGGACCTGACGGCTCGACGACGTAGATGTGTCCCCGACCCTCGACCCCGGCCAGGGCGGTCGCCAGTTCCGCACCCCAGGCGGCGGTCTCCTCGATCGCGGTGAAGTAGATGTTGTTCGACACCCGGCGCTCCTGGAAGTTGGAGCCGAAGCCCGGGACCAGGTCGTCGCCGACGGCGACCGCGGCCTTCGTCCCGTGGAAGAACGGCCCCTCCACGTGAGCGCAGTTCTCATACGTCACCGGGACGTGCGCGTTGTCCTCGTCCATCGAGTCCCGTCCTTACGTCACTTGCGTCAGTAGCCCGCACGAGAACCGCGCACCGCCATCCTCGCAGCGAATTGACCGACGTGACGGGCGACAAGCGTCTCGGACGGGCTCGGGAAGGCGAGCGCCGTCCCGTCGACGAGGTCGTCGAACCTCGCCCAGGAACTCGCAGCCGGCACGGCCCGACTATGCCTGCCGCCCCCGTCTGCGGCCGTCGGAGGGTGAGCCGGGTCCGAGCGGGCACGGCCACAAGGTCCGACCGAGCCCTCTGTCTGCCCCTGAAGCTTGGAGTACCTCTTGACCTCATCCGCGCACGGCCCTGTCGCCGCTGCCCAGCACGCCCTCGACGCCACCAAGGAAGCCATCCGCACGGGCATCACGGAGGTGGCTGCGGCGGTGACCGGCAAACAGGTTCCCGGCGTCCCCGGCGTCCTGCCGCCCTCGTTCGAGGAGCCGACGACCCCCCGCGAGCCGCTACCCCCCAAGGCGGACCAGCAGGCCCCCGAGTCCGTCACCCCGACCGGCGCCGCGACCAACGTCCCGGCCGCGGCCAACGCCCAGAACGGTGAGTACCTGACGACCGCGCAGGGCGTGCGTCGCAGCGACACCGACCACTCGTTGAAGGTCGGCGCACGGGGTCCGGTCGTCCTGCAGGACCACCTGCTGCGCGAGAAGATCATGCACTTCGACCACGAGCGGATCCCGGAGCGCGTGGTCCACGCCCGCGGCGCCGCCGCCCACGGCACCTTCGTCTCCAACGGCGCGGCCTCGAACGTGACGAGCGCCGCCGTGTTCGCCGAGGGCGCCGAGACCCCGGTCTTCGTCCGCTTCTCGACCGTCCTCGGGTCCCGCGGCTCGGCGGACAGCGTCCGTGACACCCGTGGTTTCGCGACGAAGTTCTACACCGAGGAGGGCAACTGGGACCTCGTCGGCAACAACATCCCGGTCTTCTTCATCCAGGACGGCATCAAGTTCCCGGACGTCGTCCACGCCGCGAAGCCGCACCCGGACCGGGAGATCCCGCAGGCGCAGTCGGCGCACGACTCGTTCTGGGACTTCGTCTCGTTCAACACCGAGGCGCAGCACCACACGATCTGGAACATGTCCGACCGCGGCATCCCGCGCTCCTTCCGGACGATGGAGGGCTTCGGCGTCCACACCTTCCGTCTGGTCGACGACCAGGGCGCGACGACGCTGGTGAAGTTCCACTGGAAGCCTGCCGCCGGTGTCCACTCGTTGACGTGGGAAGAGGCGCAGCTCGCGGCCGGGGCGGACCCGGACTTCCACCGCCGTGACCTCGCCGACGCGATCGAGGCCGGGGCGCACCCTTCCTGGGAGCTCGGGATCCAGACCTTCCCCGACACCCCGGACCAGACCTTCCGCGGCATCGACCTGCTCGACCCGACCAAGCTCGTGCCCG
>JAVEDQ010000525.1 GCA_030840885.1 Frankiaceae bacterium | reverse complement strand
CGCCGGGCTCAGCCGGCCAGGACCTCCGTGCCGTTGGTGGAGTGCAGGTCCTCCACCGACAGGGCTGAACCTGCCTCGAGGACGGTGAGCGCCACGTGGCGCCGGCTGACCCGCGGCGAGGGCGGGTAGCGGAAGTTGCCGGGCGCCTCGCGGCCGAACACGACGGGCAGGCCAGGCTGCAGCGGCCAGCAACCCGCGACGTCGAGGCGTCCGTCGGTGGGGATCTCGCCCTGGACGGCGTACCAGCCACCGCGGCCGGAGACGACGACGAGACGCAGGTCCGCGGCACAGATCAGGTAGCGGCTGTCCGGGTCCAGCGGGAGCCGCGCGGTGCGTCCCGGCGAGAGCCAGGTCGCGCTGGACGCCGAGTCGCCGAGCAGGCCCGAGCTCCGGGTCAGCGCTTGCGGCTCGACCACGAGGACGCTGATGTCGTCGGGCTTGGCGCGGGCGGTCTCGTCGTGGGACCGGAGGCTGCGTTCGTGCGCCGCCGCAGCCAGCAGGTCCGCCGCCTGCTGCGGCGTGGCGCTGCGGAGCAGGTTCGCGAGCTCGGTGCCGGTGAGGTTGTCGTGCAGCCCGTCGGAGTCGAGCATCAGCCGGTCGCCGGCGGCCAGCGGGACCACGTAGCTGCGGACCTCGAGGTCACCCGTACCGGTCAGTGCGTTGGAGAGCATGTGCCGATGGGCGAACGCGGCGCGGTCCATCGGGTCGCTCAGCTGGTCGGCGGCGGTCACCTCGTCGAGGCGGGCCTGCCGCTGCTTGGCGACCTCGGGGTCCGGGTCGTTGAGCGCGGCATGGTCAAGCGTGATGGTCTCGAAGGTGCCCGCGTGCAGCAGCTGCGCACGGGTGTCCCCGCAGTGGGCGAGCAGTGCGATGCGCGCGCCGCCCAGCGACGACGAGCCGCTCCAGAGCAGGGCAACGGTGGCCGTCGTCGCACCGGACGCGCCGAACCGCGTCCGCGAGGTGCCCTTGGCGGCACTGCTCCTGGCGGCACTGCTCTTGGCCGCGTTGTACTGCTCGATCGCGGCGTCGGCTGCGTAGAGGGCGGCGCGCAACACGTCGTGCGCCTGGTGGCGGTTGCGGCAGTAGGGCAGGTTCTCGCGGACCTGGGCGGCGACCGTGCTCGCTGCCAGCTCGGCCGCGGCGGCGCCGTCGACGTGACCGCCGACGCCGTCGAAGACGCCGAACAGCCCGATCTCGGGGTCGACGAGCAGCCGGTCCTCGCCGCGCTCGTCGAGGCGGGCGGCCCCGAGCGCCAGCCCGGCGATCGTCTGGATGCTTGCAGGGCAGGTCGCGAACTGCGTCGTGGACGACATGCTGCCTCCTCCGGGGCGTGCCGACCTCGGTGCCCCGTGGCCGTCGCCATCTCATCGGCCCCACGGCGCGAATCTCGTGCCGACGAGCGATGTCGATCACAGCTGCCTGCTGTGGTCAGTTTGACAGTGCCCGCTCGGGTTGGGAAATGGCTGGGTGTTCGTTGAGGAAGCATTCGGACTTCTAGCGGGCTCGTTCAGCCGCGCTGGTCGCGGCGGAGCGGGTGGTCCTCCGGGATCTCGACGAGCACGATCGGCACACCGTCGGGGTCGGCGATCCACATCTCGACGAGCCCCCAGAACTCGGTCCGCGGCTCGCGGGTGATGGTCACTCCGGCGTCGCGCAGCTCGCGCGCCGTCGCGGCGAGGTCGCGGACCTGCAGCCACAGCCGCACGGCGCCGTCGGCGTCGCCCGCCGCCCCGTCGGCTTCCCGGCCACCACTGACCTCGAGGAACCCGCCGCCGAGGAAGAAGACGGTGCCGCGGTGCTCGGGCGGACCGAACTCGCGGTAGACGGCGAGGCCGAGGACGTCGCGGTAGAAGCGGCGGCTGGCCTCCGGGTCGCGGGGCCGCAGCAGGATGCGGCTGCTGAGGATCTCCATAGGGGGAGGATCGCAGGCGCCAACCCGCCGCGGTGGTCTGTGCCGGGCTCGATGTCAGGTCGTGACGGGCGCAAACAGTCCGCGCAGCTGGACCAGGGCGTCGTCGAGGCGGTCGGCGAGTTGCTGCTCGTCGCCGGGGTCGTCGGCCATCCAGGTGTCCAGGGTCGCGCGCAGTACTGAAGTCGTCAGGACGGCGACGAGCCGCGGCAGAGACGGCGACGCACCCGCCAGCCGCTCGGTCACGACGGCCTGCAACCGCAGCTCCTCGGTGAGGAACACGGCGAGCGCCGCCCGCAGCAGGGTCGGATGGCGCTCGAAGACGGTGCGGCGCAGCTGCATCTCCTCGCGTCGAGCGGCGAGACCGGGCAGGGCGACGTGCAGGACGCGCTGCAGGTCGGCCACGAGCTCCGGACTGCGCTCGTCGAGCAGGATCCGGCGCACCTCCTCGGCTGGGGGCAGCCACCCCTGGTCCCCGGCGAGGGCGTCCTCTTTGGTCGGGAAGTAGTTGAAGAAGGTGCGCGACGAGACGTCCACGGCCGCGCTGATGTCGTCGACCGTGACCGCTTCCAGTCCGTGCTCGGCCACCAGACGCAGCGCCGCCTCCTGCAGGCGGGCGCGGGTGAGGCGGCGCTTGCGCTCCCTCAACCCCTCGCCGGAGCAACCGAAGGACACGTGACGCTCCTTTCAGACTCTGCAGATCTTTACGATCTGAAGATACGTTGAGCGTGCTCGCTCGCCCCGCATCGCACCAGCCCTAAGGACTTCGCGAATGACCTCCCTCGCCCGCTGGTCCTTCCGGCACCGCCGCATCGTGCTCGTCGCGTGGCTGGTGCTGCTCTTCGGGCTCGGCGCCGTCTCCGCCGGGCTCGGGCCGTCGTTCAAGGACGACTTCAAGCTCCCTGACACCGAGTCCAAGCAGGCGCTCGACATCCTGCAGCGCGACTTCCCGGCGGCCTCGGGGGAGTCGGGCCAGATCGTGGTCCGGGCTCGCAGCGGCACCGTG
>JAVEDQ010000507.1 GCA_030840885.1 Frankiaceae bacterium | reverse complement strand
GTCCGTCGCCGCGGTCTGGCCAAGACGCTGCTTACAGCCGCCGAGGCGACGGCGCGGGAGCTCGGCTACGAGCATCTCTGGCTGGAGACCGGTCTACGTCAGCCCGCGGCGGTCGAGCTGTACCGGGCCGCCGGCTACTCTCCGGTCGCCCGGTTCGGTCAGTTCGCGCACGAGTCCGAGAGCGTCTACCTCGGCCGTCGGATCGACGGCTGAGCTCGAGCTCGCGACCTCAGTTGCTCGCCGAGGAGTGGTGCTGCAGTTCCTCGCGGGGATCGACCGGCGTCGTGTCGGCCGTGAGCTTCTTCGCGAAGTTCGACAGCGGACCGGCGGTCAGCCCGAAGGCGACGTCGGCGGCCATGCGCAGCGGCTGGACCTGGAGCAGGCGGGCGAGCCCCATCACGCGGGGGACGCCGGCGGTCCGGCTGTAGGGGCGGCGCAGCGAGCGTTCGATCGCGGTGGCGACCCACTCCGGGGGCACGCCCGGATTGCGGCGGACCTCGGAGTCGTGCTCGGCGGGCTGCAGGCCCTGTGAGCGGGCGAGCCATTCGGTGGCGACCGGCCCCGGGTTCACGGTGGAGACGACGATGCCGCGGCGGCTGACCTCGCGGCGCAGGCCCTCGACGAAGCCCTCGACGGCGAACTTGGTCGCGGAATAGACGGTCAGCGGCGGGAACGAGAACCACCCAGCCGAGGACGAGGTCATGACGATATGGCCGTCGCCGCGCTCGAGCATGTGGGGCAGGACGAGTCGGGTCAGGTCGATCAGCGCGGTGACGTTGGTGTTCACCAGCTTCTCGACGTCCCCGGTCTCCATCTCCTCGACCAGACCCTCCCAGCCGACCCCGGCGTTGTTGACCAAGGCGTCAATGCGGCCGTGCCGGGCCAGCACACCGTCGATGAGCGCGGCCCGATCCTTCGACGAGGTGACGTCGCAGCGCTGCGGCTCGAGGCCGGGGACCTCGGCGGCGACGTGGGTGAGCCGTTGCTCGTCCCGGGCGCAGCCGACGACGACGGCGCCGTGGCGCAGCAGGCGCTCAGCGGTCGCGCGGCCGATGCCGGACGTGGCTCCGGTGACGATGATGACGCGTCCCTCGACGGGAATGGGCCCGAGATGCATGTCGTGTTCCTGCCCGGACAACGCCATCTCACCTCCCTGGAGCGGGGCCCAGGAGGACTTTTCGGTCACAGCGATGCGTTGTTCTGGATGAGCGCGAGCAAGTTGACCGGGTTCTGAATTAGTCGGGCCTGAAGCGTCTCAAGACGCTCGGAAAGAGGGACACTGTGAACGTGCCACCACGGAGCAGACGCAGGTCAACCGTGATCACGAGTCTCGTCGGCTCCAGATCTGACGACATCCGCGACCGCGAACGCCGTTACATCGCAGCCATGCTTTTCCGAGTCGTATGCCTGGTCGGGGCCGTGCTGCTGTTCTCCGGTCCGATCCAGTACATCGCGATCTTGATCGCCGTGGTCATGCCGTGGTTCGCCGTCATCTTCGCCAACCAGCCGCGGCGCGCACCGCCGGCTCCAGCACTGACGGTGGAGGACGCCCTCCCGCGCGACCGTGGATTGGCGCCCGGCCGAGGGCCGCGCGTCATCGACGCCGACTGAGTTACCCGGACTGCATGGGCTGGTTCTAATCTAACCGGGGTGCCGAGCCCTGTGGTCCTGCTCGATCCGGACGATCCGCGACTGGTCGACTACCGCGGGCTGACGGACACCGTCCTGCGCCGCCGGGTCGAGCCGGCGGGGGGCCTGTTCATCGCCGAGGGCGAATGGGTGGTGCGTCGTGCCGTCGCCTCCGGTCACCGGCTGCGCTCGTTGTTGCTCGCCGACAACCGGGTGGAGGCGGTCGGGGACCTCGTCGACGTCGACGACTGCCCGGTCTACGTCGCGCCGTTGCCCGTGCTGGAGCAGTTGACCGGCTTCCACGTCCACCGTGGAGTCCTCGCGGCCGTGCACCGTCGTGCCGAACTGTCGCTCGACGAACTCCTCGCCGGCGCCGACGGCCGACCGGCACCGCGCCGGCTCTGCGTGCTCGAGGAGCTCAGCAACCCCACCAACCTCGGCGCGGTCTTCCGGTCCGCGGCGGGGCTCGGCATCGACGCGGTGTTGCTGGCACCGACGTGTGGCGATCCGCTCTACCGCCGCAGCGTCCGGACGTCGATGGGGGAGGTGTTCGCCCTGCCCTACGCCCGCGTGCCCGACTGGCCCAACGGCTTGGAGCGCCTGCGAAACGCGGGGTTCCGGCTGCTCGCGCTCACGCCGGCCGACGACGCCCTGCCGCTTGACGAACTCAGCCGAGCGGTCGACACCGGCGACGACGCCCGCCTCGCGCTGCTGCTCGGCGCCGAAGGGCCGGGCCTGACCGAGCAGGCGTTGACCTCCGCCGACCTGCGTGTCCGGATCCCGATGGCCGGCGGCGTCGATTCGTTGAACGTCGCGGCAGCCGCTGCGGTGGCCTGCTGGGTGATCGGACGCCGGGCCGACTGACCTGAAGGGGTGCGCATGCGGCACGGGCGCTACCGCGCGTGCGACTTGGCCGGGGCCTTCGACGCCTGCTTCGACTGGCCCGGCGGATTGCGCGAGGTTGCCTTCGCCCGTCCTGACCCCTGCTGTTTGCCCGTCGCGCCCGGGTGAGCGGATGTGCCGGGCTTGCCGACCGCGGCTCCGTTGCCCTTCTGCGCGTTCGAGCTGTGAGGGGTGGACCGGGAACTCCCACCGGTGGCGGTTCCCGCTCCCCTCGAAGTCGGGCGTGGCTGCTCTGCGGCCCCGGACGGCGTGAGCCGTGACGACCCCCGGGCGGGGTCGTCGGTGGCCGGCGTCCCGGCGCCCGGCAGTGGCCGCCCGGGAGCCTCAGGCAGGCCAGAGGGCGAACCCACTCCCGTCGCGGACTGCTCCGGGCCGGCGGGGATCTCATTGTCGACCGGGCTCGGCGAGGGGGCCGGTCGTTCGGCGGACGAACGGTCGTCCGGCGACGGAACCGGGATGCCGACCGACCCCAGCACGCTCGAGACGAAGCGTTGGGCCGGCGCTGGGAGCACGTCGGCGGCGGCCAGCCCGCCGCCGAGCACCACCGACGCGAGCAGTCCGGCGGCGGCCACCCGGATGCCGCGCACGCTGGCCGCGCGCTGCGGTGCAGGCACCTGGGCGGCAGGGTTGTCGGGGACGGGAGCTTCGGGGGCGGCGCCAGGATCGGTGGACGCGGCCACGAACGCGGCGACGGCGGCGGCCTGCTCGCGGTATTCCTCGTCGTGCGGCGGAGCTGCCGCGTGCTGCAGAAGCAGCACGACGTCCGGCGAGGCCGTCGAAACCGAGAGGTCGCCGATCTGCACGGAGCCGGAGGCGGGGCGCGTCATCCGTGCTGCACCGCCCTGCGCTCCGCGAACGTCTGCTCGAGTCGGCGGAGACCACGGTGGCTCAGCACGCGAATCGTGCCGGTCCTCTTGTCCATGATGCGCGCCACCTCCTTCACGTCGAGGCCGAGGACGCTACGCAGGATCACAGCCTCCGCCTGAAGTGGCGGGAGGGTCCGGGTGACCAGGTCGACGGCCTCGTGCGCGGACAACGTCTCGACGACGAGCACCGCGGGGTCGGGTGTGGGAGCCGGGTTCTCGTCGAGCTCGTCCGCCGACTGCAGGACCACGGACTGACGCTGGCGACCACGGCCGTAGTCCATCGCGCGGTTGCGCGCGATGGTGATCAACCAGGAGCGGAAGTTCTGTTCGTCGCCCACGAAGCGGGGGAGTGCGCGGACCACGGCGATCCAGGTCTCCGACGCGACGTCCTCCGCGGCGTCGGCCACGATCACGCGCAGGTAGCGGAGCAGCATCGGATGGTGGCGCCGCCAGAGTTCGGCGAACGCCGCCTCGTCGCGGGCCTGGATGCGCTCCAAGGCGACGCCGAAGTCGAACGCCTGCATCCGGATTCCTTGCCTCGAGGCTTCTGCCGACCCGCCGACGGGGCCACACCTACGCCGTCCATCGGAAGGTACCCATCTGAGGCAATGCGCCACTTCTTGGGAGGGTGCCGAAGAGTCGTCCTGCGGGGCCGATCGCGTGGGACGCCTCAGCTTCGGCCGGTCCAAAGCTCAAGGGTGCGTTGGATACCGCCGATCGAAGCCTGAAGCGCGGACGCGGCAACCGCGCGGATAGGAGCGACGTGGAGCACAACAACGACGGTCGGCGTCCGGAGGAGTCCGGTACCCCGTCGGAGTCGTCCACCCGTCACACGGGACCGACGTCCTCGGTACCTGGGCTGGCGCCACCCCTCAGCGGACCGGCGGCCGGCTCCCACGGTGCTCCGCTGCCGCAGGCACCGCCGCCCCCGAGCGGCTACATGCCGGCTCCCTCGATGCAGCCGTTGCCCAGCGGTACGCCGCTCTCGCAGCTCCCGCCGCCGAGCGGGCCGCAACAGCCTGGTTCGAACAGCTCGTACGTGGCGGCGCAAGCTCCGACGGCTGCCCCTGCCGGTGCGGCCCCGACCCAGCGGCCGGCCATGCCGACGCCGTCCATGACGGCGCCCGCCGCGTCAGGTCCGGCGAGGATGCCCGCGCCTAGTCAGCCGTCGGCGGGCCGGCCGATGCCCGCGCCCGGTCAGCCCATGTCCGGGCAGCCCATGCCCGTTCCGACGATGCCCGCGCCGTCCCAGCCGATGCCCGGCCAGCCGATGCCGCCACCCGTGCCAGGACAAGGCCATGCCGCACCGGCCGCCGCAGCCTCCGGGAACCCGGTCGCCGAGGGATCGGCCGCGTCCCGGCGGAGCCGCGGCACCGAGGCCGACTCCGACGGTGAGGAGATCATCCTCAGCGATCTGCTCATCGAGGTGCTGGAACGTGGTGCCTCCGACCTGCACCTCACCGCCGGCGCACCCCCGACCCTGCGCCTCAACGGCCACCTCCACCCCATGGATGACCGGCCGATCCTCACACCGCCGGTCATCCAGAAGATGATG
>JAVEDQ010000494.1 GCA_030840885.1 Frankiaceae bacterium | reverse complement strand
GCTCCGGGTCGAGCGCCGGGTCGTAGGCCCGAACCCGGGCGCGGCGGTTGCGGGGCCAGAAGGCGAGCGCGAGCACCACGAGCAGCGCCACCGCCGACACCCCGAGACCGATCCACACCTTCCGCTGCGGCGTCCAACTCAGCGCTACGTCGAGGTCGCCCGCCTTCGTGGGGGTGACGAGCCAGCCGTTGGCGTAGCCGTCCACCAGCTGCGGCTCGCCGAGGTTCCCGAGGCCCACGGCCTTGGCTGTCCAGCCCGGCGACCGGCTCTGACCCAGCACGAGCCAGAACGGTTGGCCAGGGGTCGCGCCGGTGACGCGCAGGCGGTAGGAGACCGGTCCGTCGCCCTGGACCTGCACCTGCGGGGTGCCCGCCGTTCGGGCCGGGCCGGCAAAGGGGTCGGCGGCCTGGCCCGCACCGCCGCCGGCGGCGGACGCGAGCACCAGCCGGTCGATGTCGACGCCGGTGGTGCTGCCGCGCGCCGATCGCAGGTCGTGGCTCCCGGCACCCAGCTGCGGCGGCGGGCCGCAGAGCTGCAGCGGCAACCCGTCACGCTGCTCCGCGTTCCGTACGGTCCCGGTCAGCCGCACCGGCACCGGCTTGCCGTCCAGGGTCAGCAGGTCCGTGCGGCAGACCGGGCTCAGCGGAGCGGTGGGGGCCAGACGCGGCACCGCCAGTGCGGGCGCGCCGACCTCCGCGATCCCGATCGGCAGGGCGAGCGGCTGGCCGCCGAAGTAGTCCTTCGTGGTCTCCTGCCGCACGCCGGTCACCACGAGCCGGAAGGTGGTGCCGGTGACGGGTGCGAAGCGGACGGGGGCGGCGACCGTCCCGTTCTCGGCTGCGACATCGGTGGTGGAGGGCAGCGTCAGGTCACGCGCCGGCTTGCCGTCGACCTCGAGCCGCAGCGTGGTCGGTACGGAGTGCCGCCCGTCGGCGACCAGGCGGAAGTCGAGCGACGAGAGCGTGGTCGGTCGCGGGGCGGCGAGCTGCAGGTAGTTGTCCTCCTGCGTGCTGAAGTGCGGGGACCACGCCGTGGCGGGGTCACCGTCGGCCGCCGCCGAGGCACGGTCGCCGAGGGAGCCGTCGAGCCGGGCCGACGACGTCGCCCGGACCACCGAGGGGCTGATGTCCCGGCCGAGGGCCTGGTCGACGGTCAGGTCGTCGGCGAAGGCGCTGATCCGGGCGGTGCCGCCGAGGCCGAAGGTCCGTGGCGTCGGCAGCGAGAACGTCCGGGCCAGGGCGACCTCGGTGTCGGACTTGAACGGCTCCTGCGGGTCGGCGCGGTCCCGGGCGACCTGGATCGCGAGCCGGTGGTCGAGCGAGGCGGCGCCGGCGTCGGCGAGCACGTCGGTGGGCAGGCGCAGCACCTCGTCCATGTGCACGCCGGGCACGGCGATCTCGGCGAACCCGACGCCGCTGATGCCGTCCCACTTCTGCAGCACACCGACGTTGGTGTCGTCGACCTCGAGCTCGACCGACGAGAAGGTCCGCTTCGGGAAGGTGATCTTCTGGCCGACGGCGGTCCGGGAGGAGTCGCCCAGCGTCACCGGCAGCTCGTTGGACTTCGACCCGCCCTTGCCGCCGTCGAAGCTCAGCGTCGCCTTCGTGATCCACCGGTTGCGCGGACCCGTGACCGGCTGGACGAGCGTGAGCTGGTCGGTGGTGACGGGTTGGGCGAACCGCACCCGGATCCGTTCACCCCGCACGTCGGCGAACGCACCGACGCGCCAGGCGCTGCTCGTGTCGCCGTCCAACGCGTTGGACGGGCGGTCCGCGGGCGCGTAGGCGACGGGGTTGCCGTAGTCCGTGGCGTCCACCCCGGCGATCCCGCGCTGCTCGGCCACCGTCTGGTCGCCGGCGCCTTGGCCGGGAAAGATCGGCAGCCGCGCATCTGTCGGGTCCTTGCGCAGCGGGGACTCGTCGGCGCGCTCGGTGTAGCCGTAGTTCTCGCGGACCGTGCCCCACCGCTCGGCCCGCTTGCGGTTGGAGTCGGTCACGAGGATGTCGGCCTGCTGCGCGAGCGCAGCCTGGACCTGCCCGGGGTCCAGCGACGCGGCGTACCGGACGACGCCGGTGCCATTGAGCACCCCACCGGCGGAGGCGTCGACGAGTCCTTCGCCGTCACCGGCCATCAGCAGCGGGGCCGCGGCACGCTCGGTCCGGACGATCGGTGCCGGGTCGGTCACGCCGAAGACACCCATCGCGGGCGGGTTCGCCGCCCCGGTCGGGGTGCCGAGCGTGACCTCGTCGGTCAGCGGGATCTCGGGCTTCTCCTGCACCGGCGGCCCGAAGCCCTCCGGAGCGATGAGACCGTTCGGCACAGGGGTGGTCAGCC
Organism: Frankiaceae bacterium; assembly: GCA_030840885.1. Lineage (GTDB taxonomy): Bacteria > Actinomycetota > Actinomycetes > Frankiales > Frankiaceae > JAVEDQ01. Next base: position 2,043 of record JAVEDQ010000494.1, on the reverse strand, counting down.
CGTTCCACGTCGAGCGCGGCCGTGGCGTGCGGAACCGCTCGTACTGCAGGTCGTTGCGCATGACGACGTCGCCGACGGACATCAGCCGGGCGATGTCGGGCAGCGCGGTGGGTTCGAACACCCCCTCCTGCATGCGACGGTCGAGGGCGCGGATCAGCTCGGCCGAGGCAGGCGTGCCGAACGGGATCAGCTCGCGGGAGACGTAGGAGCGGTCCATGAGCCCGGGCAGCGGCGGGTCGAGCGTCGCACCCCAGCGGTAGTGCGAGAAGTCGGCACCGGGCAGCTCCAGGACGCGGGTCGCCTCGCCACCGTTGCGGGCGTCGAGCGCCTGCGCCGCCTGCGCGACGTAGGACGGCAGCTTCTCGGGCCGGCGCAGGCCCTGCTCGACGAACTGCCCCCGCCACAGCGGGAGCATGTCGACGAGCACGAGCAGCAGGACGAAGCCGTAGGCCGCGGCGGCGAGCCAGGGACGGCGGGTAAGCCCGCCGGGCCGGCGCGACCCGGGGGCGCTGGTGCTGGTGCTGCGCAGGGCGGCGAGGCGCACCGCCAACGCCTCGATCGCGGCGGCGAGCAGGACGGCGAAGCCGAGGGTGACGAGCGGTACGGCGCGCGGCGTCGAGCGCAGGGCGAGGCCGGCGGTCGAACCCTCGGCGAAGGCCTTGAACAGCCCCCCGAAGACCGACGGCGACTCGTAGGGGTAGACGCCGACGGCGACGGCCGTGCCGACCAGGATCAGCGTGACGAAGTAGGCCTTGTGCCGCCAGCGCAGGCACACCGCGGCGGTCAGGGCGAGGATCGGCAACGCGAACGAGACGGCGATCAGCGGCAGGTTCTGGGTGTAGGACTGCGACGGCTCGACCCACGGGCTGATGCCGTCGCGGCCGTAGAAGTACCAGTTACCGAGCCCGCGTAGCACCTCGGAGGCCTGCGAGCCGCTGGCGACCGTCTTCACCGTCTCGGAGTAGGCGAGGACGTCGAGCCCGTAGCCGGCCTGGCTGAGCAGGCCGCCGATCCACCACAGCGAGACGCCGAGCGTCAGCAGCAACGTCCGACCGACGAAGGATGCGGCGCCACGGAATGTGACCTCGCGGTGCGCCAGGGCGAAGGGCAGCCAGAGGGTGGGGGCGAGGCCGGCGTAGAGCAGTGACGTGGCGTTGGTGCCACCGACCAGGGCGACGACGAGGGCGAACAGCGCCGGATGCCGCCAACGGCTGCCGACGACGCGGGTGACCTCCCGGAGGGCCTGGCGGCGGGCCGACCGATCGCCGCTGGCGCCGCGTACCTCGGCTCGGGCGGCAGAGCGGGCGGCCTGGGCGCGCAGGCCGCGGGCCATCAGCGCCACCATCCAGGGCATCCCGGCCCAGGGCAGCAGGATCGCGGAGATGCGCGACTCGTACTCGAGGACGTACGGCGAGAGCGTGTAGGCCAGCGCGGCGAGGAAGGCGGTGCGGTCCCGCCAGCCGAAGGTCCGCAGCAGCGCCAGCACGCCGCATCCGGCGGCGAACAGCAGGGTGGCGGCCCACAGCCGCTGCGCCAGCCAGTCCGGGGCGCCGATGGTGTCGAAGAACCAGTACCAGGGCCCCTGCGGGAAGAGGTAGCCGATGTTCTGGTGGGTGACCGACCCGGCGCCGATGTGCTTGTCCCACAGGTAGGGCGCACGGGACAGCAGCCGGGAGGGGTCGAGGTAGAGGTACTGCTTGGTGTCGGCGCCGACGTAGCCGCGACCGCTCAGCAGCATCGGCAGATAGCAGATGAGGGCCAGCAGCGGGATCGGCCACGAGGGACGGCGGCGGGGTCGGGTGCTCGCAGCGGACTCTCCGGGCACGTCGGCGTCCCCCGAGCCAGTGCCGCGGGGCGGGCGCCCGGCCAGCAGCGTCATCGGGTCACCGGGAGAGCTCGCCGCTGCGGGAGCGACGGCGTTCGGCCTCGGCGGCCAGCACGGACAGGGTCTGGAGGGCGGTGGAGTTCCAGGTGAAGCGCTCCGCGTGCCGCAGCGCACCCTCGGTCAGCGACCGGCGCAGCGTCTCGTTGTTGAGCACCGTC
>JAVEDQ010000451.1 GCA_030840885.1 Frankiaceae bacterium | reverse complement strand
TCGTAGAATTCGCCTCCGACCGAGGCTAGTTCGCTGGAAGCGTTGTACCGAGCGGCGAAGGCCAGTCCGGGGACCGTCGGCAGGCGCTCGGGGAGCAAGCTCCGCTGCAAGGTGAGGGCGATGCGGTGCTCCTCACGGAAGAGCCGGAGATTCTCCAGCGCAACTCCGACGGACTGACCGAGTTGGCGGACAAGCAGTGCGTCGCCTTCGTCGACCGGCCTCGGCTCCGCCCGCTGCTGTGCGGTGAGCCGGACGGCGACGAATACAGCCCCGATGGGGGCACCGGACCGGGCCTGCAGCAGGGTGACCAGCAGGGGACTTTCCGTGCTGCCGGGCAACGCATCGTCCCCGGTGGCGGCTGATCGCAGCACGTCGCGTCCGACGATCGCCGACTCCGCACCACCCGCCAGCATCTCGCCCAACGCAGTAGCGGCCGCCCCGACGAGGGCACCTGCCACCAGTGGATCGATCGGGTTCGTGTCGGACGGCCCGGCCAGGGGAGAGGCGCGTGCGCAGAGCGCTGGCCCGTTGTCGGGCGCGGCGATGATCGTCACGTCGGAAGTGAACATCTCGGCCGCTCCCTCGGCGGCCGCCGCCAACAGATCGCCCAGGGTGTTCGCGCCGTTGATGCGCAAGGTGGTCGAGGTGAGCGCGCCGAGCTGTCGTGCGAGCCGCTCCGCACTGCGTCGGGCGGCCGAGTAGCGAAGCAGCGCCGTGATGGTCGCGACCAGCTCTTCGGGTTCGACCGGCTCGACCAGATAGCCGTCGGCTCCGGAGGTCAGCCCTGTCGTCCGGTCGGACACCGCGACGGCCGTCGCGGAAACGTGGAGTACGGGCACCGAGGCCGTTTCGGGGGCCGCTTTGATGATGCGGCAGACGTCGAGGCCGCTCATGTCCGGCAGATGCACATCGAGGACCACCAAGTCGATGTCGGGTCCGGCGAGCTTCAGCGCTTCGGTGCCGGTGGCCGCCTCCAGAACGCGGAAGCCCGCCCGCCGCAACCAGCTACCGAGGATGTACCGGCTGCTCTCGGTGTCCTCGACGAGGAGGATGCGGCCGCGCTCCGCAGTCATCCGTCCGCACCCTCGCCGGCGAGTCCCGCCACCACCGACAGCACTCGCTCGCGGGTGAGGCCGGACTTCGTGAGCGTCACTGCAGTCGGGGGGAGCGTGCTGCACGTGTCCGCAGGCAGGTCGTAGCTGCTCACCACCACCACCGGCACCCGTTGCAGCCGCGGGTCGTCGGCCATCGCCTTCAGGACGCCGTGACCGTCCAGGGCCGGCATGCGCAGGTCCAGGAAGATGACATCCGGCACGCTCTCCTGCATCTGCCGGAGGGCATCGACCCCGTCCGCGGCTTCGAGGACTCGCTCCGCCGCTCCCTGCAGCATGCTGCGCAACACGTGCCGGAAGGATTCGTCGTCGTCGACGACGAGGACGGTGCCGACGGAGATCCCCGTTGGCACGACTGCTGGCTGTGATTGCGACGCGGCCATCGCCGCGTTCCAGGTGATGGGGAGTTCGAGGGTGAACGTGCTGCCCTCGCCCGGGACGCTGCTGAGGGTCAGCGAGCCGCCCAACAGCTCCGCGAGGCGTCGGGCGTACGGGAGGCCGAGACCGGTGCCGTGCGCCTTCGCCTGCAGCGGGCCGGCGACTTGGAAGAACTCCTCGAAGGCGCGGACCTGATCCGCCTCGGCGATGCCGATTCCGGTGTCCTCGACCGTCAGGCCCACGTACTGACCGGACTCCCGGCTGCGCGCCGACAACCTCACGTGGCCGCGTTCGGTGAACTTCAGGGCATTGGTCAGCAGGTTGCGCAGGATGTGCAGGAGCATGCCCTCATCGGTGTACAGCGGCCTGACGTCCACCGGATCCTCGACCAGCAGGTCGACTGCTCCGCGTGCCGCGAGTGGCCGCAGCGACCCCCGGACCTGCGCGAACACGTCCTCGAGGCGGACCTCGGTCAGAACCGGTTCCAACCGGCCGGACTCCGCCTTCGCCAGGTCCAGGAGCTGATTCACCAGCGCCAACAGATCGTTGGCGTTCGACCGGATGAAGGTCACCTGCTTGACCTGTTCGCCGGACAGTGGCTCGTCCGGCGCGTCGTCGAGTAGGCGAGCCAGCCCGAGGATCGAGTTGATCGGTGTCCGGAGTTCGTGGCTCACGTTCGCCAGGAAGCGGCTCTTCGCCTCGTTGGCCTGCTTCAGCTGGGCGCTCTTCTCATCGAGTTCCGCATAGAGGGCCACGACGCCGCGGTTCGTCTCCTCGAGCTCGTCCGACAACTGGGAGTACATCGCCAGCACACCCCGGTTGGTCTCCTCCAGCTCTGCATTGAGCCGGAGCAGCTCGTCCTGCTTGCTCTGCAGCTCGTCGAGCGCGGCCATCATCTCGCTGTTCTGCGTGCGCAGCTCGCTCATGGGCGTCACGGCGGAGGGACCTTCGAGTGTCCGGCGCAGCTGCTTGACCTGGCCGGCGGTCGGTAGCCGGAAGTGCCCCGGGAGCCATTTGACCAGCCGGAGGCGGGCGCCGAGCGACAGCGACTCGAACGTGACCTCATCGAGCAGGCGCCGGGCCGCGAGAACCCCTTCGACCTGGGTGGCATCTCGCGGCTGCGGCACGGCGGCCTCCGTGGTGAGCGTGATGACCAGGGCAGGAGGCACGCTGCCGATGAGCGCGAAGACGATCGAGGCGCCGCCCATCGCCAGGACCTCACGACCGACCTCGGACAGGGCTGTCGCGATGCGCACCTGATCCTGGGCGTCGAGCCCGAGAGCCACGGCTACGTCCCGACCGCGTTGGCGCACGGCGATCACGTCGAGTTCGCGCTCGATCTCGACGGTGAGCAGCTCGAGGACCTCGTCGGTGTCCGGTGGCACGATCAGTCGACTTTCGCCACGACGACGCTCGCGTCGTCCCGTCGTAGGCCGGCGTCCCGGAGCAGGGAGGCCGCCACGGTGAGGGGACGGTGGCGCGCCAGCCCGGGGTAGGCGGCGAAGTCCCACCGGTCCTGCAGCCCGTCGCTGTGCAGGACGACCGGGCTTCCCGCCGGGAGGTCGTACTGGTACTCCTGCACCCGCGGCAGCTGATGGCCGACGATGCCCGGTGCGCTGATCATTCCGCGGCGGCGCTCGGCGACGACGGCAGCGCTGATGTTGCCGATGCCCGCGAACCGCACGCGTCGCGCAGCGGGGTCGAGGTCCGCGATGGCGGCCGCAACCCCGCGGGTGTGCGAGAGCCCGCGGTGCAAGGTCTTCAGCACGCCGACCGGATCGGTCGCAGCGCAGGACATGAACAGCCGTAGCGCCTCCTGGGTCGCGCGAGCGGCGAGCGGCCCGTGCCCGAGCCCGTCACAGAGCAAGACCTGCAGTCCGTGGCCGGTCCGCCGGACGGCGAATCCGTCACCGCAGACCTCCTCGCCCGTCATCGGCCGGGTGAGACCTTCGACCAACGGCGGCGAACTCGCCCCGGACCACCCGCCGGTCCTGCGGTCCCCGAAGCCGGCCACCAGGACGGTGCCGCGCGCAGGTGCCGAGTAGGCGTCCCAGGCATCGGCGAGGCGGTAGATCGCGCCGAGGCCGATCCCGAGCGTCCCCGTGGTGGTGTGTCCGTCCTGCACCGCGACGTCCATGTCCGGCATGCCCGGGCCGCTGTCCACCGCGAGGAACTCCACCATCGCGCCGGTGTCGTGCCGAACCGCCCGCAGCAGGAGAGAGCCCTCGGTGGCGTGCTTGATGAGGTTCGTGCCGGCCTCGGTAACCGCGATCCCGACCTCGCCGGTGCGGCCGTCAGTGAAGCCGAGCCGTCCGGCGAGCTGCATCGCCGCTCGGCGGGCCGCCCCCACGGCGCTGGGTTCCGCGATGCGGAACCAGGCCACGTCCTCGGCGACGGCCGGTGCGGGTGCCGGTGTCGGCCGCGTCATCGCGTCCACTTCGTCACCTGGATGCAGGTTCCCGCGCCGACTGCGCTGTCCAACTCGAACTCGTCGCAGAGCCTTCGGGCTCCGGACAAGCCCAGGCCCAGGCCGCCTCCGGTGGTGTAGCCGTCGGTGAGCGCGAGGTCGACGTCCGCGATGCCCGGTCCCTCGTCGCGGAACAGCGCGCGGATGCCGCGTCGCCGTCCGTCGTTGACCGTCTCCACCACCGCCTGACCGCCACCGCCGTAGATCAGGGTGTTCCGGGCCAATTCCGAGGCCGCAGTCACGATCTTCGTCTGGTCCACCAGCGACAACTTCGCCGCGACCGCGGCGGCCCGGACCAGTTGGCGGACCCGGACCACGTCCGCGTCGGTGTGGATGGGGACTTCGTCGGTGCCGAGCACGCTCAGTTCGGCCATCGGGCCTCCGTGACCGAACCTGCAGCACTGCCGGCCGGTTCGTCCTCGATGACGTTGTCGTCCTCGACCGTCATGTCGCGGTCCAGGATCTCCAGCCCCTTCTCCACGTTCAGCGCGGTGCGCACGCCCCCCAGCGAGAGGCCGAGTTCGACCAGCGTGATCGCCACGGCCGGACGCATCCCGACCACCACCGTCTCCGCATCCAGGACACGGGAGATCGACGCGATGGTCGACAACATCCGGCCGATAAAGCTGTCCACGATCTCGAGGGCGGAGATTTCGATCAGCACCCCGCGCGCTCCGGTCGAGACGATCCGTTCGGAGAGGTCCTCCTGCAACGCGAGGGCGGTCTGGTCCTGCAGATCGATCTGGACCGAGACGAGGAGCACGCGGCCGATCTTGAGGATCGGCACCCGTTCCATCAGCTGTCCCGAGGACGGCGGCGAGGAGCTCGCCGGACGATGTCCGTGCCGGTCTGGCTGAGCGCGAGCGCGAGCGCGTCGGCGAGCGTCGCCTTCGTCGCGATGTCCCCGAATTCGATCCCGAGAGCCACCATCGTCTGTGCGATCTGCGGCCGGATCCCCGAGACGATGCACTCGGCACCCATCAGCCGGGCCGCCACGACGGTCTTCAACAGGTGCTGCGCGACCTGGGTGTCGACGGCCGGGACACCGGTGATGTCGATGATGGCGTGCGCGCTGCCCGTGTCCACGAGTGTCTGGAGCAGGCTTTCCATGACGACCTGCGTGCGGGCCGAGTCCAGCGTGCCGACGAGGGGCAGGGCGACGATGCCGTCCCATAATTTCACGACCGGCGTGGCCAGTTCCAACAGCTGTTCGGCCTGGTCCGCAATGACCCGTTCACGGGCTTCCGCGAACGTCTCGAACGTGAACATCTCCAGCTCGTCCACGAGGCGACCCAGCGCGAGGAACTCCCGGTAGAGCTCGGCCAGCCCGGATCCGTCGCCGGCCGGATCCAGCACGTTCTGCGCGGAATCCTTCAACGCCAGCACGCCGATCGCGGTCTCGCGCGGGCTGAACCCGTGGCGCGCCCGGGTGCGCGACAACTCGGCCAGGAGGCTGCGCAACTCGTCGAAGGCGGGGGACTGTGCGTCGGTCGTCCCCATGGCCACCCCGGCTCGGAGGGCGTTCCAGATCTCGGTCAGCTCCCGCCGGACCTCGAGCTGGACGGCTCGCCCACGGAGCTGACGTGACACCGCCTCCGTCCAGCGGCTCAACAGGTCTTCCTCGTGCACCTGAAGGATCTGGAGCAACCTGCTGAGCTCCGTATCCAGCGACATCTCGTCTCCCGTCTTCACCAGTACCTGGCTAGCGGCGGCCGATTGTGCCACCGATGTCCTCGGCGCGGGGCGTTTCATCGACGCCATGATCTGCACGAAAGCGAGGGGCAGGTGGCAGCGAGCCTCAGCTGCTGCCGGCCTCCATGTCACACGCACGCGCCCGTAGCGCCCGAGCGATGGTGTCGCGGCTCTCGACCAGCGAGCGACGCAGCGCGGGCTGCGGGTTCTGCTCGGTGAGGTAGCGGTCGGTCCGGTCGACGATCTCCTGCTCGATCAGCACCGACGGGAACAGCAGCTCGGTGAAGGTCTGCGCGATCTCGTTCGACCGGGTGCGCCAGATCTCGGCGAGCGCGTCGAAGTAGCGCTCCACGTAGGGCCGGCACAGATCGGCCTGCTCGGACATCCAGAACGTGCGCATCGTCGCGAGCTGCATGTGGTTGCTCAGCACGTCGGAGTCGGCCACCGCCGCCCATGCTGCTGCCTTCGCCTGCTCGGTCGGCAGCGCCGCCCGAGCGCTCGCAGCGCGCTTCTCGCCGGTGGCCGTCCGGTCCCGCTCGAGCGCGGCATCGATGTCGGCGGAGTCGGCCCGGCCGTGCGCCGCCAGCTCGATGAGGAAGTGCCAGCGCAACTCGGTGTCGAGCACGAGGCCGGTCACCGACTCCTGCTCGTCGTAGAGCGCACGGACGTGGTCGAGCTGGTCGTCGTCCTCGGCGGTGGCGAACACCTGGGCGTAGACCAGCTGCACATCGCTGCCGGGCTCGGCCTGCTGCATCAGCGTGTACGCGCGGTCGGTCACCGTCCGCAGCGCGGCCTTGCGGTTGGCCGGGTCGCCGTAGGACGAGAGCGCCAACGACGCCTTCGCGAACAGCGACTGCACGACGCCGATGTCGCTCTCGGCCTCGATGCCCGAGAGCACGAGCCGGACGTAGTCGCGGGCCGGCATCTCGGCGTCGCGGGTCATGTCCCAGGCCGCGCTCCA
>JAVEDQ010000035.1 GCA_030840885.1 Frankiaceae bacterium | reverse complement strand
GGAACGGTCGAGTCGGGTACAGTCGCAGGTCGCTGCGTGTCGAGCGCCCTGCGGACATCTGCTTGTGCCATTGTCCGCCGCCGTCGCCGTACATCGCCAGCGCAATCGACTTGATCCGTTCGAGCAGTAAGGCCGATCCCGTGCCCACGTACCAGCCGAAGACCGCCGACGTGCAGCGGACCTGGCATGTCATCGACGCCTCCGACGTCGTGCTCGGCCGGCTCGCCAGCCAGGCCGCGCGACTGCTGCGCGGCAAGCACAAGGCGTACTACGCCCCGCACGTCGACGTCGGCGACTACGTCATCGTCATCAATGCGCGCAACGTCGCGCTGACCGGCGGCAAGAGCGAGCAGAAGCTCTACCACCACCACTCGGGCTTCCCGGGCGGGCTGAAGACGCGCACCTTCACCGACATGCGCGCCACCCGGCCGAACATGGTCATCGAGAAGGCGATCAAGGGCATGCTCCCGCACACCCGCCTCGGGCGGCAGATGGCGAGCAAGCTGAAGGTCTACGCCGGCCCGACCCACCCGCACCAGGCCCAGCAGCCGGTGCCGTACGAGATCAACCAGGTCGCTCAGTAGTTCCCCGCCCGCGTTCACCTTCCGGTGGCACGCGGGGCGGATGCACCACACGATCACTTCCCGCAGGCCGAAGGCCGGTCGGGGCTCAGCAGGACCAGAACCAGACGGAGGACCAGACAACGTGGCAGTCGTCACTGACGCCCAAGGCGCAACCCGGGCAACGGGCCGTCGCAAGCAGGCCATCGTCCGCGTCCGGATCCGTCCGGGCAGCGGTCAGTGGACCCTCAACGGGAAGTCGCTCGAGACCTACTTCCCGAACAAGGTGCACCAGCAGATCGTCAGCGAGCCGCTGAAGACGCTCGAGCGCGACGAGGCCTACGACGTCATCGCCACGCTTCGCGGCGGCGGTGTCTCCGGCCAGGCCGGCGCCCTTCGTCTCGGCATCGCCCGGGCGCTCACGGTCACCGAAGACGACTCGCGGCCGGCGCTCAAGAAGGCCGGCTTCCTCACCCGTGACCCGCGGGTCAAGGAGCGCAAGAAGTACGGCCTGAAGAAGGCTCGTAAGGCGCCCCAGTACAGCAAGCGCTAATGGCCCCCCGTCTCTTCGGGACGGACGGGATCCGGGGCGTCGCCAACGGCGTCCTCACTGCGGACCTGGCGCTGGGCGTGGCGGCAAGTGCCGTACGCGTCCTGCACCAGGCCGGTGCGACGGGTGCCGACCGTCCAACAGTCGTCGTCGGCCGCGACACCCGCCCGTCCGGCGAGTTCCTGGAAGCTGCGACCGTGGCCGGGTTGGCGAGCGCGGGTGCCGACGTGATCCGGCTCGGCGTCGTACCGACCCCGCTGGTCGCGCACGCAGTCGCGAGCAGCGGCGCCGCGCTGGGCGTGATGCTCTCGGCCAGCCACAATCCCATGCCCGACAACGGCATCAAGCTGTTCGCCTCCGGTGGCTTCAAGCTGCCCGACGAGGTCGAGGATGCGATCGAGGCCGACTTCCGCGCGGCGCAGGCGACGCCGGTCACCGAACGCCCCCAGGGTGCCGCCGTGGGCCGCGTGCGCGACGACCGCGGGTACAGCCACTCCGGATCTGACGGAACCGGATCTGACGACGCCGTCGAGCCCCTCGACGGTGTCGGTGGTCCGGCCCTCGTCGAGCGCTACGTCGCGCACCTGCTCGGGACGCTGACGCACCGGCTCGACGGGCTGCGCGTGGTCGTCGACTGCGCGCAGGGCGCGGCCAGCCTCCTGGCGCCGCGCGTGCTCCGCGAAGCCGGCGCCGACGTCATCGCGCTGTTCGCCGACGCCGATGGTGAGCACATCAACGAGGGCTGCGGAGCCACGCACCTCGAAGCGCTGCAGGCAGCTGTCCTCGAGCACGGCGCCGATGTCGGCATTGCCCACGACGGTGACGCCGACCGCTGTCTCGCCGTCGATGCCGCCGGACAGGTCGTCGACGGCGACCAGATCCTGGCGCTGCTCGCGGTCGCGCTGCGCGATCGGGGCGAGCTGCGCGACGACACGGTGGTCGCGACCGTCATGTCCAACCTCGGATTCCGCCACGCGATGCGGGACGCCGGGATCACCATGCGCGAGACCCCGGTCGGCGACCGCTACGTCCTCGAGGCGATGCGGACCGGCGGGTGGAATCTCGGCGGTGAGCAGAGCGGGCACGTCGTGTTCCTCGACTCCGCCACGACCGGCGACGGCCTGCTGACGGCGCTCAGCGTGCTCGGTGAGGTCGCACGCTCGGGCCGATCACTCGCCGAGCTCGCCGCCGTCATGACCCGGCTTCCCCAGGTGTTGCTGAACGTCCGAGCCGAGCGGTCGGCGGCGCAGGCCCCCGCGGTGCTCACGGCCGTGGCCGAGGCCGAGCGCGATCTCGGAAGCAAGGGTCGCGTGCTGCTCCGGCCGTCGGGGACCGAGCCGTTGGTCCGCGTCATGGTCGAGGCAACCGAGCAGGACGTGGCCCGGCAGGTCGCCGAGCGCTTGGCCGAGGTCGTCGGCTCGGCCTGAGCGAACCGCCGCCGACGCGCTGACGGGTGTCGGCTCGGCGGAGCCGGGCCCCGGCGCGACGGCCAACTAGGCTGAGCTGCTATGTGCGGCATCATCGGCTACGTCGGTCACCGGTCCGCGGTCGAGGTGGCCGTCGAGGGGCTGCGGCGTCTCGAGTACCGCGGCTACGACTCCTCCGGGATCGCCGTCGTCGCCGAGCGGGGTAGGCCCGTCGGCATCGAGCGCAAGGCGGGCAAGCTCGCGAACCTCGAGAAGGCGCTCGCCGACGCCGGCGAGCTGGGTGGCGGCGAGCTGGGTGGCGCCCAGGGCGGTTCCGGGACGGACCGCGCCGCGACGACCGGGATGGGCCACACCCGCTGGGCCACCCATGGCGCCCCCAACGACACCAACGCGCACCCGCACCGCGACTGCTCCGGGCAGCTCGCCGTCATCCACAACGGCATCATCGAGAACTTCGCCGAGCTGCGTGCCGAGCTCGAGCTGCGCGGTCACGAGCTGGCCAGCGCCACCGACACCGAGGTCGTCGCCCACCTCCTGGAGGAGGAGCTCGGCC
>JAVEDQ010000406.1 GCA_030840885.1 Frankiaceae bacterium | reverse complement strand
TGGCGTACGGGCCGCCGAGCGTGGCCGACCCCGAGGCGAAGATCATCCCATCGGTGTTGCGGGTGCCCTTCACCTCGAAGGACAGCTCCACGTCGAGCTTGCCGAAGGGCGAGCGGACCGCCCCGGTCTTCTCGAACAGGTCCTTGATGACCCGGTTCTCGGTGATGTCGGCCTCGAGGCCGGTGCCGTCGATGACGTAGTCGGCGACAACGTCGACCGGGCCTTGGTCCGAGGTCTGGATGCGGGTGTTGATGCGCCCGTCCGGCGTCGGCACCACCGACTCGACCTTGCCGATCAGCTGGTGGAAGTACCCGGCGCGCTTGCCGTTCTCCAGCTGCTGGAGCCACAGCTTGCGGTGCGGCGTGGTGGTGCCGCCCTGCCATCCGAGGAGTTCTTTGCGCTTCTCCGGCGTCGCCCGCTCGAGCTGCTGCTTGTAGACGCCGCCCCAGTCGCTCTTCGGCCAGTTGAACCCCTGCAGAGCGGTACCGAAGGCGGCGGGGCGCTGCTTCGTACGGCTCGGTCCGTGCTTTCCGGCGACGTAGGTGCGGAGCAGGTGGACGATGGTCGTCTGGGCTCCGTGGAGGTTCCGGTCGTCCATGAGCCGCTGCAGCACACGGGAGCCGACGATGCCGCCCCCACGCACCACGACGGTGCCCGGGCGCCTCTTCAGGTCCTCGTAGACGTGCTCGTGCGGCTCGTAGGCGTTCACGACGCGCGAGTAGTCGTTGTACTTGGTGCGGTACTCCTGCAGGTCGGGCAGGAACCGCAGCCCCGGGTAACCCACCGCGATGTGCACGAAGCGGGCGCGGAACGCGACGCGCTTGGTCTCCGACGTGCCGTCCGGAGGGGTCAGGATCGTGTAGTAGCCGCCGCCGTTGCGCCGGCGGACCATGCGGACCGAGCCCTTGCGGAACATCTCGCGGTACCCGATGCGGCCGAGCTCGCGCTCCATCGACGTGAAGGCCTGGCCGGCCCGCGGCGTGAAGTAGTCGGTGAAGATCGGTTCGGTGAGCACGTTGAACAGTGGCGCCAGTTTCGCCGCGATCGTCGACTGCTTCTTCACACCGGTCGCCGTGGCGACCATGCCCTTCTTGCCGTGCCACGCCTCGCGCAGGGCGTAGCTCGGGAAGCCCCAGATGTTGTCCGGCGTCGAACCGGAGTCCGAGCGCAGGCGCTCCCCCCGGGGGATCTGCGAGACGCGGGTGAGGTACTCGTAGGTCTGCCACGGCAGCTCGTTGACGCCGAGCACCGCGATCGCGGACGCCGGCACGCCCGCGATCCGCAGGTGCAGGATGAGCTGGAACGACCCGATGCCACCTCCGACGGTCACCAGCGGCACGTCGACGACCGGTATGCCGGCGCGGTGCACCATCTCGTCGGTCCACACCGGGGAGTCGATGAGCTCCTGCGTCAGATCACCGCGGCCGCCCACCGGCGCCTCGCGCTCCTCCACCGTCGTCCCGGGCGTCGCGATCAGGTGGCGCCCGGTGACGGGCACGATCGGGTCGGACGGCGGCGCCTGGCCGGGAACCCAGCCGACCGGTGGAGCCGATGGCACCGCGCTCGTGGGCGGGTAAGGATTCTGCGGCGGATAACCCGGCGCCCGAGATGTCACGGTCTCGCTCCTGTCCTGATTCTGCTGTGCGTGCGAATACGAGAAGGAATGGGACCGGCGGGAACCGCAGGGGTCAGCTGCGACCGCGCTGCGATTCGTAGACGAGGGTGCGCTGACCGAGCTGGATACGGCTACCCGGCACCAGCGTGACCGGCTGCTCGCGGGATACGGGCACGAACTGCTCGCTGCCCTTGCTGGCGACGAGCGTGCCGTTCTGGGACTTGCGGTCGGCGATCGTCACGTTCCAACCGACCAGCCGGACGATGGCGTGGGCCCGGGAGACGGTGCCGCCGGAATCGTCGAGCCGCAGGCCGCGCACGGTGCCCGCCTTGACCTCGTCGTCGACCTCCGGCTGCCGGCCGAGCACGTAGTCGTGGTCGAGGTGGAAGACCGAACCGTCGTCGAAGACGAGGAAGCCGAGCTCAGGCCGGACACCCTTGCGCTTGATCTTGGTCTCGTAGAGGCCGATGCCGCAGACGATGCAGAACTGGCTGTCAGGGTCGGTGAAGTGCCCGCGCTTGCAGTAGACGCCCTCGACCAGGTCGGTGCTCATCGAATCGGCCGGCGCGGACTCTCCGTCCGGTTCGACCGGCAGCGGCGCGCGCTGCTCCGGCTCGACTCCCCCGAGCGACTCGACCTCGAACTCCTCGTGCCGCGGCGGCGGCACGGCGAGGTCGTTCTGGGTCCCGGCATCGTCATAACCGGCGTCGACGTAGCCGGCCTGGTCGTGATCGTGGCCGGCGTGGTCGTCGAGACTGTCGACCACGGGCATCGCGTCGGTGGGCACGCCGCTCCCGGTGGACGCAGGGCCGGACGGGCCCGGGGGGGCGGCTGCAGCGGCCGCAGGCTTGCCGGAGTCGATCCGTGGGGCCGCTACGGCACCGGAGGCCGCGCGGGAGGGGGCCGGGGCGGCGCCGTCGCCGCGGACCTCGAGCAGGACCCCTCCGCCGGGCACGACACCCTCGACGAGGTCGGCGACCGGGACGGCGACGGGCTCGGTGGCCCCGCTCGCCCCGACCACGATGCGCGATGGCCCGTTGAGGATCCGGTCGACCCAGGTCAGCGACTCCCGTCCGGACAGCACGACAGCTCCGTCGGTGGTGTCGGCGGCGACGTCCACCTCGCCGAGCACCAGCACGGCGACGGCGTCCCCACCGAGGCCGGCGAACATGGCGAGGTCCGGGACGTCGTCGGGCTCACTCGAGGCGAGGATGCCGGCGAGCTTGCGGGCCGCCGACCGGCCGGAGCCTGGTTGCGTGGAGCGGGTCAGGGCGATCAATTGCCCGAGCACGGTCTGCTGGTGCTCGGCGACCGCCGGCACCACCAGCAGCGCCGCGGGACTACGCGCCACCACACCTGAGCCTGGCGTCACCTGCAGGCGGAGGTCGTCCCAGCTGCTCACGGAG
>JAVEDQ010000375.1 GCA_030840885.1 Frankiaceae bacterium | reverse complement strand
GACACCCTCGGCACGAAGTACCCCTGGGCGCTGGGCAAGCCGGCCGCGGAGGTCTGGGCCGAGATCTGGCCCGACATCGGCCCCCGGGTCGAGGCGGTCGTCGGCCGCGGCGAGTCGACCTGGGACGAGGCGTTGCTGCTGTTCCTCGAGCGCTCCGGGTACCGCGAGGAGACCTACCACACCTTCTCCTATAGCCCGCTCCGGGATGACGACGGCGAGCTCGCCGGCCTGCTCTGCGTGGTCAGCGAGGAGACCGATCGGGTCATCGGTGAGCGTCGGATGGCGACGCTGCGCGATCTCGGTACCGACCCGACCGCCGTACGCACCGAAGAGGAGACGGTCGCCGCCGCGTGCCGTCACCTCGCGGACGCCACGCTCTCGCTGCCCTTCAGCCTCGTCTACCGGTTCGCCGCCGACGGCACTGCCGAGCTGATCGGCTTCGCGGGCATCTCGCCGCCCCACCTGGGGGCACCGGCGCTGCTGGACACGACCGATCCGCGGGCGGTGTGGCCCGTGGCGGAACTGGCCACTGGCCGGCCCGTCCAACTGTCCGATCTCGACGCCCGGTTCGACGCCCTGCCGACCGGCGGGTGGGACCGGTCGCCGACCGACGCGCTCGTGGTGCCCCTTCCGCAGCAGGGCCGTTCGACGCCGCTCGGGTTCCTCGTCGCGGCGCTGAACCCGTACCGGCCGATCGACGAGGCCTACCGCAGCTTCGTCGATCTGGTGGCCGGTCAGATCGCCGCCCGGATGACCACCGCCCGCGCCTACGAGCAGGAGCGGTTGCGGGCCGAGCGCCTGGCCGAACTCGACGAGGCGAAGACGACGTTCTTCACCAACATCAGCCACGAGTTCCGGACGCCCCTGACCCTGCTGCTGGGCCCGACCGAGGACGCCCTCAACGACGCCGAGGTCCCCCTGGCCCCCGAGCACCGAGCTCGGTTCGCGCTGGTCCAGCGCAACGGGGAGCGCCTGCTGCGGCTGGTGAACAGCCTGCTCGACTTCTCGCGGATCGAGGCGGGCCGGTCGGAGGTCCAGGTCGAGCCGATGGACCTCGCGCGGTACACCGCCGAGCTCGCCAGCGCGTTCACCAGTGCGACCGAACGGGTCGGGCTCGCCCTGGACGTCGACTGCCGGCCGCTGTCGGCAGCGGTCTGGGTCGACCAGGACATGTGGGCCAAGGTCGTGCTGAACCTCCTCTCCAACGCCCTGAAGTTCACCTTCGAGGGCGGCATCACCGTGCGGCTGGTCGAGGACGGTGCCGAAGCCGTGCTGACCGTGACCGACACCGGGACCGGCATCGCCGCGGACGAGCAGCAGCAGTTGTTCGAGCGCTTCACCCGCATCTCGGGGGCGCGTTCGCGCAGCTTCGAGGGCTCTGGCATCGGCCTCGCGCTGGTCGCCGAACTCGTGGCGGCGCACGGCGGCACCGTCGGGGTCGAGAGCACCCTGGGCGTCGGCAGCACCTTCTGCGTACGGATCCCGCGGCAGCGTCCGCCGGGCGCCGTGACCGCCGGCGCGACCGACATCGCTGGGGGCGAGGTCACCTCGGAGGGCGCCGGGCCGGCGGCGCGCCGGGTCAAGGGGTTCATGGCGGAGGCGCTGCGCTGGTCCTCCCACGAGCCCGGGCAGCAACCTGCCCCGGACGTCGACCAGGACCTCGATGGCGAACGACCGGTGGTGGTCGTAGCCGACGACAACGCCGACATGCGCGACTACGTGTCCCGGTTGCTCGAGCGCGACTACCAGGTGCTCGCGGTCGACGACGGTCTCGCTGCACTCGACGTGGTCCGCCGGCATGCACCGGACCTGCTGCTCACCGACGTGATGATGCCGGGCCTCGACGGCTTCGGCCTCATCCGTGCGTTGCGCGGGGATCCGGCCACGGCCGAGGTGCCCATCGTCATGCTCTCGGCCCGCGCCGGAGAGGAAGCGACGGTCGAGGGCCTCGACGCGGGCGCCGACGACTACCTCGTCAAGCCGTTCTCCGCCCGCGAGCTGCTCGCGCGCGTCCGCGCCAACCTCGAGCTCGACCGGGCGCGGCGGGTGCGGGAGACACTGGAACGGAGCCGGCGGCTGCTGGACCAGGCGCAGCGCCTCGCGCGCGTCGGCAGCTGGGAGGTCGAGCTCGCCACCGGGGAGATCACGGCCTCGGCGGAGCTCGCACGGCAGTTCGGCGCGGCGGGCTCCGACCTGCGCGACGGTGGCTTCGAGCGCCTCCTCAGCCGGGTCGTGGACCGGAAGGACCAGACCCGCGTCCGGGGTCTGTTCGAGGCCGCCACGCGTGGTGAGCCGCTGGACTTCGAGGTGAACGTCGCCCGCACCGAGGGCCGGCGGACCTACCGCATCATCGGTGAGCTCGACACCGATGCCGAGGGCCGCCCCGTGCGCCTGCGGGGCAGCCAGCAGGACGTCACCGACCAGCACGCCGCTCGCGACGCGCTGGCGGCGGCGAGTGCCACTCGCGAGGCCGCCCAGCGCGAGCTGCGGTTGGCCAACGAGCTGCAGGCCAGCTTGCTGCCGCAGCCGACCTTCGACCCCGAACCACTGCGGATCGCGACCTACTACCGCGCCGGTGTCGAGGGCACCCAGGTCGGCGGGGACTGGTACGACGTCATCGAGCTCGGCGCCGGCCGCACCG
>JAVEDQ010000029.1 GCA_030840885.1 Frankiaceae bacterium | reverse complement strand
AAGGCTGGATCCAGCAGAACGGCGGACAGCCGGACCTGGCCCGGCGCCTCGCCACACGGCTGGCCGGCTGAGTTCTCGCATCTGCTGCTGACCGATAAACCCGCCAGTCCGTCCCACATGGGCGCCGCGTGGGCCACACTGGGCGTACCCGAGCCCGTGGGGCGCCCCGTGCCGACGGCCACTCGCGGAGCACAGCCGCCCGCCAGCTGCGCGGAACCCCCGACCGCGTGGCTGGCGGGCTCACTGCTTGACGGGCGACGGTTGCGACCGGGCGGCAGACGAACGATGGCGACCACCCGGACCTGGCGGGGTCCGCGTGGTCGCCATCGCTGCGGGCGAACGCTTCGGGTCTAGGAACGTCCGGCCCTAGGAAACGAAGCCCTTCGACTTCAGCCAGTCGTAGGCGACGGTGCCGATCTCCTGACCGTCGACGTCGACCTTCCGGTTGAGCTCGGTGATCTCGGCGTCGGTCAACGCTGCCATCACCGGGGCGATGACCGGAGCGATCTCGGGGTGCTTGTCGAACTGCTCCTTGTTGACGACCGGCGCCAGGTTGTAGGCCGGGAAGAACTTCTTGTCGTCCTCCAGGACCTTCAGGTTCAGCGAAAGGATGCGGCCGTCCGTGGTGAAGACCTCGCCGAAGTTGCAGGTGCCCTGAGCTGTCGCCGTGTAGACGACGCCGGTGTCCACCGTGGTGACGTTGCTGCGCGGCACGCCGTTCGGCGCGCCGAGGGGCAGACCGTACGTCTTCAGCATCGGCTCGAACCCGTCGTTGCGGCTCGCGAACTCCGACTCGACGCAGAACGTCCGCTGCGCCGGCGGCAGCTTCTTGATGTCACTGATCGACTTGATGTTCTGCAGCTCAGCCGGCGCATTCTTCCGGATCGCGAAGGCGTACGTGTTGTTCTCGGGTGCCGGCGGCAACCAGACCAAGTTGCTCTTGGCGTCCGCGTCGCGGACCGCCTCGTACTGCTTCTGCTGGTCCGGGATACCGGTGTCGTTACCGAGGTAGGAGACCCAGGCGGTGCCCGTGTACTCGAACTCGAAGTTGACGTCGCCCTTGAGCTGTGCCTGCCGAGCGGCCGCGCTACCGGGGATGCCGGTGCTGTCCTTCACCGTCGCGCCGTTCGCGCGCAGCACGATCACGCCCATCTTCCCGAGGAGCCGCTGTTCCGTGAATTGCTTGGAGCCGACGGTGAGGTCGACCCCCTTCAGCCGGTTCCCGGGGACGTTCGGTGGAGGTCCGGCGGTGGGCACGTATGACGCGCTGGCTGCCAGGCCACAGCCCGCAAGGGTCACCGCCGCCATGGCCATCGCCCCGGCGGCGACGAAACGACGCCGCCGAGGAGCGGACCGGCGGATGCGGGTGGTGCTGATCTCACTCGACGGTGTCGATGTCGATGTCGATGTCGGCATAGCTGTCGATGTCATGGTCGCATCACAGTCCCTTGGGCCGGAAGAGCTCTTCGAACAGGCGCCCGAGCCAGTCCACGGTCAGGGCCAGGAGGCCGACGATCAGCGCTCCCGAGACCAGCAGCTTGGGCTGGAACAGGTTGATGCCCGTCGTGATGAGAACGCCGAGACCGCCACCGTCGATGAACGTCGCGAGCGTTGCGGTACCGACCAGCAGGACGAGGGCCGTCCGGACACCGGTCAGCATGACCGGCACCGCGAGCGGCAACTCGACGCGGAACAGGACGGCCATAGCCGACATGCCCTGGCCACGGCCCGCCTCGACGAGGCGCTGATCCACGCCCCGCAACCCCACGATCGTGTTGGCGAGGACCGGCAGCATCGCGTACGCGCAGAGCGCCAGCACCGAGGTCCAGAACCCGACCTGCAGGGCGATCGCGAGCAGCACGAAGAGGCCAATTGCGGGCGCCGCCTGGCCGATGTTCGCGACGAACGTCACGGGGGTCGCGACGCGCCGGAGCTTCTTCCGGGTCAGCGCGATGCCGAGCGGGATCGCGATGGCGAGCACGATCACGGCCGCGGCGAACGTGAGCTTCAGGTGCTCGATCGTCTCGGCCTTGATGGAGCTGTACCCGAGCGTCCGCTCCTGCACCGTGGTCAGCGTCGCGTTGGCCCGCCAGATGAGGAAGCCGGCCAAGGCGAGCAGGATCAGCACCGGCTGGATGAACAAGCTTTTCGGAAGCTTGCGCTTGATGCGGCGCGGCTCCTGGTCCATCTCGGGCGCGTCGGCGACGACAGCCTCGTTCGGACGCTCCGTCACGGAGCCGTCAACGGTCACCGCGTCACCCGACGTGCACCGGACGGGCGAGTCGAGCTGTCGTGGTCGGGCATCTCGTCGAGGTCGTCGTTCGCCCCGTTCCGCGCCGAACGCAGCAGGGCGATCGCGTTGGTGATGATGTCGACGTTGACGCGACCCACGATCTGGTTGCCGCGGCCTACGACGATGGCGCTGGAGTGGCTCGAGACCAACATCGTGTCGAGGGCGTCGTTAAGGGTCGCGCCCTCACCGATGACCTTGAGCTTGTTGTCCTCGCCCGCGGCGAGCTTGCCCGACCCTTCCAGTTCGCGCAGGTCGACCCAGCGGAGCGGCCGGTTGCGCTCGTCCACGACGACGACGTCGCGGGCACCCTCCTGCATCGCGCGGCGGGCGATCTCCTGCTTGTCCTCACCGATGCGGGCGGTGACCGGCATGTCGAGCGGGACGTCCTTGACGCGGACCAGCGTCAGCTGGCGCAGCGTGGCGCCGGCACCGACGAAGCTCTCGACGAAGTCGTCGGCCGGGGAGGCGAGGATCTCCTCGGGGGTGTCGTACTGGACGATCTCGCCACCCTGCCGGAAGATCGCGATCCGGTCGCCGAGCTTGACGGCCTCATCGAAGTCGTGCGTCACGATGATGATCGTCTTGCGGAGCTCCTTCTGGATGCGGAGCAACTCGTCCTGCAGACGCTGGCGGGTGATCGGGTCGACGGCGCCGAACGGCTCGTCCATGAGCAGGACGGGCGGGTCGGCCGCCAGCGCACGGGCCACTCCCACGCGCTGCTGCTGACCACCGGACAGCTCCTTCGGGTACCGCGAGCGGTAGACCTTCGGGTCCAGCCCGACGAGGTCGAGCAGCTCTTCGGTGCGGGTGGCGGTCTTCTTCTTGTCCCAGCCGAGCATGTTGGGGACCAACTTGACGTTGGCCTCGACCGTCATGTGCGGGAACAGACCGCCGGCCTGGATCACGTAGCCGATACGGCGGCGGAGTTCGTCGCCGTTGGCCTTGATGATGTCTTCACCGCCGAGCATGATGCGCCCGGAGGTCGGCTCGATGAGCCGGTTGATCATCTTGAGCGTGGTGGTCTTGCCACAGCCCGAGGGACCGACCAGCATCACGATCTCGCCGGCGTTGATGGTCATGCTCAGATCGCCGACAGCAGGCTGCTGCTGGCCGGGGTAGCGCTTGCCGACGTTCTCGAGGATGACCTCGGCGCCGCTGACGGGCCCGGAATCGGTCTCGGCGGAACGGGTGGATGCGACAGTTTCAGACACGGAGACCCCTCGAAGTCGTGAGACGGCCCAGCAGGAGCAGCAGGACGTCGAGAATGAAAGCCAGGATGATCACGCCGATGGTTCCGACGGCCGCTGCCGGCACGGCGCCGGAGCCGCCGAGACGGGACAGGCCCTCGAAGATGTAGCCGCCGAGGCCTGGGCCGAGCACGTATGCGGCCACCGCGGCGATGCCCATGACCAGCTGCGTCGAGACGCGGATGCCGTTCAGGATGACGGGCCAGGCCAGCGGGATCTCGATCTGCCAGAGCGTGCGGAAGCGGCTCATGCCGATGCCGCGGGCCGATTCGATCAGCGACCGGTCGACGCCGGCGAGGCCGACCACTGCGTTGCGCAGGATCGGCAGCAGGGCGTAGAAGGTCACCGCGATGACTGAGGTCAGTACGCCGAGGCCGAAGGGCGCGATGAGCAGACCCAGCAGAGCGAACGACGGAATGGTGAGGCCGACGGCACCCACACCCTCAGCCACCTGGGTGGCGAAGGAACTGCGGTACACGAGGACGGCAAGTACGAGTGCGATGACGGTGGCCAGCAGCACGCACTGCACCACGAGGCTCACATGCTGGAAACCGTCGTACGCGATCTGCGAGCGCCGGTTCTGGAAGTAGTCGATCAAGCCGCGCCCCCTTCTCTTTATGGCGTTCCGGCCGGGACGGCTGATGCCGATCGGATCGAGAGACGCTCGGACCCCTGCCGCCCGAACCGCTGACCTGAGGCGTTAGCGGATTGAGCGTTGTTCGACTGTAGTTCATGTGAACGGCAAAACCCTGAACACAACGCGACGTCGTGTCGCCCCTGCGTGTGTCCACAAGCCGCCACGCTGCAGTAACGCAGGACTACGGATCACACGGGCTATTCCCAGGATTACTCTGCGTAACCGGAGTGACATGCCACGCAACGTAAATGTGACGTGGCCGACGAGCCGGGTAGCGTCCGCTCCGACCCGCGAGACCTCCCTGAAACGGTCTGCCAGTCGTCTCGAAAGGACTGAACGTGAGCGAGCGCGTAGCCCTGATCACCGGCGGTTCGAACGGCATCGGGGAGGCGGTCGTGACTGCGCTCGCGGCCCGAGGTGGGTGGCACATCGTCGTCGCCGACATCGACGAGGCGGCCGGCACGGCTGTCGCCGAGCGGGTCGGTGGTCTGTTCGTGCGGACCGACGTCGCCGACCCCGAGGCAAGCCTT
>JAVEDQ010000348.1 GCA_030840885.1 Frankiaceae bacterium | reverse complement strand
GTGTCCGACAGCTCGACGAGCGCGGCCTTCATGTTGTCCTCGAGGTGCGCCACCTTGCTCGTACCCGGGATGGCGAGCACCTGCGGCGAGCGGTGCAGCACCCACGCCAGGGCGAGCTGAGCCGGGCTGACGTCGTGCCGCTTGGCGGCCTCGGTCAGCGGGCTGCCCTCACCGGTGAGCTTGCCGGTCGCGAGCGGGAACCACGGGATGAAGGCGATGCCCTCGTTGGTGCAGTAGTCCAAGACGTCTTCGTGGCCGCGATCGGAGAGGTTGAACATGTTCTGCACCGAGACGACGTCGACGACCGCGCGGGCCTGCTTCACCTGCTCGACGGAGGTCTCGGAGATCCCGATGTGGCGGATCTTGCCCTCGTCCTGCAGCGCCTTCAGCTCGCCGAGCGAGTCCTCGACCGGAACCTCCGGGTCGAACCGGTGGAGCTGGAACAGGTCGATGCGCTCGAGCTTCAGGCGGCGGAGGCTCATCTCCACCTCCTGACGCAGGTAGTCGGGCTTGCCGAGCGGCCGCCAGTCGCCGGGGCCGCAGCGCAGCAGGCCGGCCTTGGTGCCGATGACGACGTCGTCGGCGTACGGGTGCAGCGCTTCGGCGATGAGCTCTTCGCTGACGTACGGGCCGTAGGAGTCGGCGGTGTCGATGAAGTTCACGCCCAGCTCGACCGCACGACGCAGCACGCGGATGCACTCGTCGCGGTCGGCCGGCGGACCCCAGATGCCCTGCCCGGTGAGCTGCATGGCGCCGTAGCCGAGGCGATTGACGGTGAGGTCGCCGCCCAGGGTGACGGTGCCGCTGGCCTGTCCTGGAGAAGTCATGCCTTCTGTGTGCCCCCCGAGGTGCATGACATTCATCAAATGCTTGCTGGGGCAACGATTTCCTGGAGTGCCGCCACCTGCTGCCCAGGGTCTCGCGATTGCGCGCCACGGTGCGGCATCAGTAGCCGGAGTAGTCCGTCAACCGTCCAGCCCAGCGCGGCACCGCCAAGGACGTCCAAGGGCAGATGCGCGCCGACATATACGCGGGACGTTCCGGCGAGGGGTGCGACCACGGCTGGCAGCAGGAAGGCCGGCGAGCCGTAGACATCGGAGGCGGCCCTGGCGAGCGCCATCGAAACCGCTGCATGACCGGATACGTAGCCACCTCCGCTGGCCGCCTTTCCCCTGACGCGGACTTGCGATAGGACCTCGGCCGGTCGGCCACGTCTCACCATTCGCTTGACGGCCTTTGCGGTCAGGTACGCGATCAACCCGGAGGCGACGAGCCTGGCGGCCGCCCGACGGGAGCCGCCGACTAGAGCCAGGGCTCCAGCGGCCGGCACCGCTCCGACCGAGCCGCATTGCATGACCAGCCACATGCCCAGGTGGAGTCGGTCCGGCAACCCGTTCATCCGGCGGAGGGCCCCCGTCTCCAGGGGCCCGACCCGGTCGCGACGGAGTGGCAGCAGAGTGAGGGCAAACACTGTCGCGCCACCGACCGGTCGACTGACGTCCCTCAAGCGGGTGGTCACCGGCGCCCGCCGACCGCCGGCTCCGACGGCGGCGAGGGGGGTTGGTCAGCCGCTGATCCGGTCGTCCGCCGGCTGGATTGCACGCGTTCCCGAAAGAGCTGCAGTGCGGCTGGCCACCCCAGTGCCAGACCACCCCCGAGCAGCGCACCGGCGACCACGTCGGAGAGCCAGTGTGCGGACAGATAGACCCGCGAAAGCGCCATGCACGTCGCGAAGCCGATGGCCCACACCTCCCACCGCCAGCGTTTCGCGCCGGGCGCGACGAGGACGAGCACGAGGCCGACCGCAGTCACCGCCCCGGCAATGGCGTGTCCACTCGGAAAGGACCCTCCGCTCGTCGCGATCAGGCTGTGGGGCGGACGCGCGCGGCCGTAGGCCACTTTCAGCGGACCGATCAACAGCTCTGACGTGAGGATTGCCAAGGCGAACGCCGCGAGCTGCAGCCAACGGCGCCTTCCCGCCAGCACGACCAGGACCAGCACCCGCACTGGCCAGTTCACCTTCGTCCCGCCGATGAAGCTGAACGCCTTTGCCAGCCAGATGAGCGGTCCCCACTCGAGGGATACCGAGCCCCGATGGACGGCATCGTCCACTACCTGGACGCCGCGAAGCGTGGAAGGCACGGCAACGAGAACCGCCAGCACACCGAACCCGACAAGCAGCGCCAATGAGAGGAGCAGCGCTCTGCGTGGGTTGATGATCATGTCGGCACGGGCTGCTCTTCTCGGGTGGCCGCGTACCCGAGTCCGACGTCCAGGGCTGCCCCGACAGCGAGCCCCAGCGCGGCACCCGCGAGGATGTCGAGTGGCAGGTGGGCTCCGACGTACATCCGGGCCAGGCAGACGAGCACCGCCAGCGTCGCGGCGACGATGCGGCCGCGCCGCCTCAAGTAGGGCCAGCAGACGGTGGCGACCAGCACCGCCACTGCCGCGTGGCCGGAGGGGAAGCCGAGTCCGAGGCTGGCCGCTCCATGGATGTGAACGTTCGGCAGCAGCTGGAACGGCCGACCGCGCGTCACCTGGTGCTTGACGACCTTCGCCAGCCAGTAGACGAGTCCTCCGCCGATCAGCAGCGCCGCCGCCAATCGAAACCGGCGAAGCGCCAAGGCGACCAGGCCCGACGCCGGCACGACGATGAAGTTCCCGAGCTGCATGACGGGCCAGACGAGGACGAACGGCAGGAAGGTCGGATTGTTCACCCCTCGGAAGATGCCGCGCTCCCAGCCCGCGACGGAGTGGGTGTCAACCGGCAGCGCGGCGAGGACGAGAACCAGGAGACCGCCGGCCGCCAGGCCCGCAACCCACCACGGACGAGAGAAGGTGGCCTTTGGCGGCGAGGAGCGCCCGGCACCGGGTGAGCTGTAACGCTCCTTGGTGATCTGCTCGGCTGAAATGGTGCGCACGTCCCGTGCGACGGTGCCGGCCGAGATGGTGTCAGCCGACACGGTGTCAGCCGAGACGGTGCCAGCCGCAGCAGAGTCCGCCCCCCTGGGGTTGCTCGTGTCTTCCGGCACCAACTCGGTCCGGGGGGCCGTTCCGGGGGGACGTCGCCAGGAGGTGTTCCGCTTCCAGTACAGGTACGTAACCAGTCCCAGCGGGATCGGCAGCACGAACGTCAG
>JAVEDQ010000026.1 GCA_030840885.1 Frankiaceae bacterium | reverse complement strand
CACTGGGAGCTGTACCACATCGACGAAGACATCGCCGAGACCGTCGACCTGGCCGAGGAGCGCCGGGACAAGCTGATCGAGATGATCGACCTCTGGTACATCGAGGCCGGCAAGTACGGGGTCTTTCCGATCGACGCCGGTGTCCTGGAACGGATCGGCGCCGAACGACCGCAGATCGCGGAGACGCGCGACCGTTACGTCTTCCGGCCGAACACCCAGACGGTGCCCTTCTTCGCCGGGCCACGGGTGCTCAACCGTCCGCATAGCATCACCGCGGAGGTCGAGATCCCGTCCAATGGAGCCGAAGGGGTCCTGATCTGCCAGGGCAGCGCGGTCGGCGGCTGGTCGCTCTACATGCAGGACGATCGGCTGCACTACGTCCACAACTACGTGCGCCGCGCCCTGCACCACGTGTCGTCGCCGGACCGCGTCTCCCCAGGGAAGCACGAACTGCGGTTCGAGTTCGAACCCACGGGTGCGCCGGACATCGCCGCCGGCCTCGGCACACCAGGACTTGCGCAGCTCTACGTCGACGGCACCCTGGTCAGCCAGATCGAGATGCCGACGACGACGCCGATGGTGTTCAACCCCGGGGCTCTGAGCTGCGGCGCCAATCCGGGGTCGGCGGTCACCCCCGCCTACGCGTCACCGTTCAGGTTCACCGGTGGGCTGAGCACGGTCACGATCGACCTGTCGGGCGAGCTCATCACCGACTCCGACAGCGAGATGCGACTGGCCATGGCGCGCCAGTAGGTCCGATCAGTAGTCGGATTCCGAGGTCGGGTTGGGTCTGCCTCAGTCCGGGCGCGCGTCGCCGCGGATCAGCCAGCCCAGCTCGACCTCGAGACATTGCCGGCGCGTCCACCAGGTGTCCAGTGCTGCCAGCATCGCCATGGTCAAGCGCGACAGCGTCCAGCTCCGCCAGTGGTGTTCGGCCAGCAGTGCCACGAGCACGCTGACCCGTTCGTCGTTGCGGTCCGCCGGTTCCATGTCGGCCGGCCCGGCCGACACGTGGCCTTCGGTCACCTCGAGCAGATCGAGCACGCGGCGCCGATCGATGGCACCGATCACGCGCCGAACCAGCATCTCCGGCGTGAGCGACGTCCACCGGTACGGCTCGAGCTCGGAACAGACAGCGGCCACGAAGGGATCGCCGTGCTGCTGCTGGACGTCGCGGGCCATGACTGGATATCGGCCGGGCGAGGGGCTTCGAAACCGCAGTCATCCGCTCAGCATGACGACGAGCACCCGGAGCTGGGTCACATTCAGCTCGGGCCCGTTCGAGGAGGCAGCCATGATCCTTGCATTGCTCGCACTTCTGGGGGTGCCCATCTGGCTGCTCGTCGGGGGGCTCGGTATCGCGCTG
Source organism: Frankiaceae bacterium (assembly GCA_030840885.1). Lineage (GTDB taxonomy): Bacteria > Actinomycetota > Actinomycetes > Frankiales > Frankiaceae > JAVEDQ01. Next base: position 6,797 of record JAVEDQ010000026.1, on the reverse strand, counting down.
TACAACCGGCGGCTGCAGAAGCGCCACCCCGGGGCCTTCCCGTGCAAGCTCCGGGTGCGCTCGGGGACTGTCTCGGGCTTCGGTGCGGATTGGCAGCGCAGCCCCACCTACGCTCACTGGGTTCACGACGTCCTGCTGGTCACGTCCGGGGTGGCCCTGGTACGCACGCGTGCCCTTGCGGTGCAGTCAGTCACCTCCCCCGCGCCGGGGCAGGTCCCTGCCGAGCTCCGGAAGCTGGGGCCGGATCCGGTGATGCTGACGCTCATCCTGGACGAGAACGCCGTCGTCGAGGTGACGGCGCCGACCGATGCCGGCGAGCTACTCGTCGGTCCCTTCCTGCTGGCCGACGTGTCCCGCTCCAAAGCGCCTCGAACCTGGCGGCCGACTCCGGGTTGAGGAGTCGACCCGGGGCGCTCACAGCAGGAGCAGCAGCACCACCAGGAGCGACGCCAGGAGAACGCCGGCGGCGAGCACGGGGGCGCGCCCGCGGCTGCCGGCCACGTGCTCGTTGGCGAGGTGATCGCGGGCCCGGCTCCCGCTGGTGGTCCGGATCGGTGCGCGGTCCCCGCCGACGTTCAGGCCGTCGTCTGCGTTCAGGCCGTCGTCTGCGTTCAGTCCGTCGTCGATGCGACGACCCTGCCGCTGGCGACGGCGTCGACGAGCGCCTGGTGATCCCGCTCGTTCTGGTCGGCGTAGGACTCCGCGAAGCGCGTCGCCGCGCGGTCGAAGGAGTCGCGCCCGCCGAGGTATCCGGCGATGGCCGCGCGGTCCCCGGACCGGGCGTGCGCCCGGGCGAGGGTCGCTCCGGAGAGAGTGCCGAACCAGCGCATGCCCTCGCGGGTCATCTGCTCGGCGACAGCGACGCCCTTCCAGTCGTGCAGCTGACGGATGTAGAAGTCGCGGGTCTGCCCGTCGATCCCCTCCGCCCGCTCGTAGCCGAGGAAGATGTCGCTCGCCGCCTGCATGAGTCGCTGGCCGGCGACGACGCGCTCCCCCTGGTTGGAGTACCCACTGGATCCGACGTGTTCAGCCAGGACGGACTCCCCGGCTTCCTTGACCTGGATCAGCAGCGGGTCGGAGTCGTCACGGCCGAGCAACAGCACGATCCAGCACCGAGTGCCGACGCTGCCGACCCCGACGACCTTCCGTGCCATGTCGACGAACCGATACTGCTCGAGCAGATGCCGGTGGTCGGAACGGAGAGAACGGCCGTAGCCGGCGATCAGATCGACCACCCACTGCTCGAGAACCTGTCGATCGGTGCCTGGCATGAGGTCGTGCAGCGGCACCACCAGCGGCGGGTCCGCGACGATCTGCCGGCGGCCTCCGGCGACGGCGGTCAACTTGTCGAAGGCCTGCAGTGAATCCTTCGCCCGTGCAGAAGCCATGGACTTCGACAGCCGCGTCCGGGTCGGCTTGCTCAGGTGCCGGGCCATCTCCTTCTCCACGCGGTTCATGTCGGCCTGGAGGTACCAGACGTCGAGGTGGCGCATGGATGCCAGCCGGTTCATCCACTCGCGGTAGGACCGGACGGTCGCCGTGACGATGCCTTCGCGGTCCTTCTCGGAGAAGCCGTTCGCGCGTCCCGCGATGACGAGGCTCGTGGCGAGGCGCTTGACGTCCCACTCCCACGGTCCGGGCGAGGTCTCGTCGAAGTCGTTGATGTCGAACAGCAGATGCCGCTCGGGTGAGGCCAGCAGTCGGAAGTTCAGCATGTGGGCGTCTCCGCACAGCTGGGTGCGGATCCCAGAGTCCGGCGTCCCCGCCAGGTCCGCGGCCATCAACGCCGCAGCCCCGCGGTAGAACCGGAACGGCGACTCGACCATGCGTCCGTAGCGCACCGGCACGAGTTCCGGGACCCGGCTTGCGGACTGTTCCTCCAGCACCTCCACCGGATCGCGGCGGTCCGGCGAGGCGCGGTAGACGCCGTGACTCGACCGTGGAACCGATACGCGGACCTGCTTGCCACGGGCCGACCGCTGCTGTGGCGTTTCCTGCTCCGGAGCCGCCGGCACCTCCGATCCGGCCGCGATCCGCGCGGCGGGAACCGCGATCGTCGGCGTCGCTGCTACCTGCGTCATGCGCTTGTCTCCGTCGCTGTTGTCATGCTGATGCCGTCGTGCACTGCCGTAGTGCTGCCGCCCTGGAGCGCAGTACTAGCGCACACCTCCGGTGGCAAGTGCCTCGTTCCGTGCGCGGTCTCCCGCCTCGTAGGCCGACCCCCGCTTGGCGGGCAGTACCGCGCCGATCAGCCAGAGGATCGGCACGATGATGCCGAGGATCCCCAGCGCCACATAGCCCTTCTGGAAGGTCATCACGGCGACGGTGAAGATGAGGGCGATGTACAGCACGCTCAATGTCACGATGAAAATCCACTCGAGTCCTGTCATGACCCTCTCCTGATCGTACGGCGCCGGTAACGAGCTGAACGTCCTCCGGGTTGCATGCGTGGGCATCACACCGAAGGGATGAACTCGGACGCCACGGACGATCACGCGCGAGTCATCCACTCCGGGTGATGCGCCTCCGACGCCGGGACGCCGACCATGGGGTCGATCACTCACGCCGTCGTTCTCGGCGTCGCCGTGGTGCCGCGGTCGGAGGCCGAGATGGAACCAGCGCAGATTCCCGTCGTCCGAGCTGACATCCCGTCGCCCCGCCCCGCGGAGGAGCCACCTCCCGCGGCCACGGGCACGGCCACGGGTGAGCAGACGGACACGAACGCGGACGCATCTCCGGAGTCGCTGCCACCCGTCGTGGATGTCCTTCTCGGCGCCGGCGCCGGACTGTTCCGCCTCGCCGAGCGCAGCGTGCATCGAGTGTCGAACATGGCGCGACCGCTGGCCGGATCGCTGGCGGCGGTGGCTCTTCGTCCCCCCGGCCTCCCGGAGCGGCTTCACCCCGAGACGCAACTGCGACTGCTCGCCGAGCGGGGGCGGCGCGAGCGGGTCACGGTCGAGCAGTCGGGGGCCGAGCTGCTGCGTGTCCTGGTGCCGCTGATCGTGGACAAGCTGCTCGACTCGATCGACATGATGGGGATCGTCCGGCGCATCGACCTCGACGCAGCGGTGCGGACCGTGGACATCGACGCGATCGCGCGCCGGCTCGATCTCGGAGCCGTGTTCGACAGCGCACCGATCGAGCGGATCGTGACGCGGGTCGACGTGGACGCGATAGCGGAACGGGTCGACCTCGAGCCGATCGTGAAGCGGGTCGACGTGGATGCGGTGGTGGCGGCGGTCGATCTGGACGCCGTGGCGGCGCGCCTCGACCTGGACGCCATCATCGCGCGGGTCGACGTGGTCGGCATCGCGCAGGAAGTGGTCGAGGCCCTGGACCTGCCGGAGATCATTCGCCGGTCCACGGGCTCGATGAGCTCCGACGCGGTCCGAGGAGTGCGCATGCGCAGCATGCAGGCGGACGAGTCGGTCGCTCGACTGACCGACCGGCTCCTCGGCCGGCGCAGGTCCAACCCTGACCACGGCAGCTCGCCCGACGGCAGCAAGGACGGACTCGATGACGTCGGCGCACGCTAGCGACGGCTGGGCCGGCGGACGGCCGCCAGCCCCGCGCGCCCTTCCCGAGGCCTTTCTTCCCTATCGCGGACAACCAGCGGGGGTGATCAGCCGTTCACTGGCCGGTGGCGTCGACCTCGCTCTCGTCGTCACGGTGGGCGTGAGCATGTACCTGGGCTACAGCGGACTGCGATTCCTCTGGAATCCGCGCGACTTCCACTTCGGCTCGCTGCACTGGCTCGTCGCGGTGGTCGTCGAAGGGACCTTGCTGGCGGTCTACCTCACGGCCTGCTGGGCGACGTCCGGACGGACCTACGGGGACAGGGTGCTTGCGCTCCGGGTCACGGACGCCAACGGCGACCGGCTGCACGTCGTCCACGCCCTGGCGCGTGCCGTCCTGTGTGTCGTGATCCCGCTCGGCCTGTTCCTCAGCGCGCTGACCGCGACCAAGAGGTCGCTCTCCGATGTCCTCCTCCGGACCACGGTCCGCTACGACTGGGAGCGCTGATCTCATCCGCGCCGGGTGATGCAAGCCCTCCATCCACCTCTGGCGGGAAGCCACCGCGATGATGGCGCGAGTAGTAGCCACGCCGCATGCCACATATCGGATCCATCAGAGAGAGGTTGATCGTGGACGCGTGCTGTAGCCCGGCTCGGGGATCGGCCAAGCAACAGCACGGCTTCGACGTGCCAGACGGCCTTGTCGCGCAGGAGGAGACGCGACCGGTCGGCAGGAGCGACGTCGAGCTGGTCCAGCCGGAGTGGGTACAGGTGCCGGCCGGGACGTTCCTGATGGGATCGGACGAGGAGCTGTACCCCGACGACCACGAGGGTCCGGTTCGACGGGTCTCCGTCGAAGCCTTCGAGGCCGCGGTTACCACCGTGACGAATGCCGAGTTCGCGCGCTTCGTGGCCGCCACGGGCCGCGGGACCATCGCTGAGCAGCAGGGCTGGTCCTTCGTCTTCGCCGGCCTGCTGCGACCGGACGCGCCGCCGACCCGTGCCGTGGTCGCGGCCCCGTGGTGGCGCCAGGTCCACGGGGCGAGGTGGGACCGCCCCGAGGGGCCGGGATCCGACATCGACGATCGGGGCGACCACCCCGTCGTCCACGTCTCCTGGACCGACGCGCGGGCGTACTGCCGGTGGGCCGGCGGCCGGCTCCCGAGCGAGGCGGAATGGGAGTACGCCTCACGCGGGGGTCTCGAGCAGCAGCGTTTCCCCTGGGGCGATGACCTGACCCCCCGCGGCAAGCACCGGATGAACGTGTTCCAGGGGAAGTTCCCGGAGCACAACACGGCCGCGGACGGCTACGCCGGCACCGCGCCCGCCGATGCGTTCCCACCCAACGGATACGGCCTCCACAACACGACCGGCAACGTCTGGGAATGGACAGCCGATCGGTTCGGTCCGACGCAGCCCGGCCAGCGCGCCATGCGCGGCGGCTCCTACCTGTGCCACGCGTCGTACTGCCGGCGCTACCGCTGCGCGGCGCGCAGTGGCAACACCCCTGACAGCTTTGCCGGGAACATCGGTTTTCGCATGGTCAGAGACGTCGTACGCTGAGTCGCTCAGCGATGCGGGGCGTGGAACGCGAGCTGCCGCAGCTCTGCCCAGTCCAGCGCCGGGCGAGGGGTCGGTACGCCGGGCCGGTCCCGGGGCAGGCGAACGCGCAGCGCCCCTGGTCGCAACGTGCAGCGCACCGGCGCGGGTAGAAGCAGCGCCTCGCCGTCGACCCCCACGGGCAGGGTGAGCTCGTACGCGTGCACGACGACCTCGTCGGCGCTGCTCCGGGTGAGTCCTGCGTCGTAGGACCGGTCGGAGAACTGCCGCCGGAACCGGCCCAGCAACCCCACGGCATCCCAGGCGGACGACACCGAGATCGCGAGCAAGCCGAGCTTGCCGCCGACCAGGCTCGTCCGCCGGCCCGGCCCCGCCAGGTCGTTCGTGGCGTAGGCGCCGTTGCTGACGAGGATCGCCTGTGGCCGCGGGAGCTTCCTCCCGTCGACCTCGACCTCGCGGATGCCGCGCTGCTCCGTCATCAACTGCGGGGACAGGCGGAGCGCGGTGCCGCGCTTGTCGTCGCGGTAGGCAGGGTCCTGGACGATCTCCGCGTAGGCCCCGAAGGACGCATTGTTGACGAACGTCCGCCCGCCGACCGACCCCAGGTCGATGCGCGCCTCGAGGTTGTCGGTCAGGCCGGAGAGGCTGCCTCTCGGATCCACGCGGTCCAAGCCCAGGTCGAGCGCGAAGTGGTTCCGGGTTCCGGCGGGGATCACCAGGAACGGCAGGTCGTGCTCGGAGGCGACCGCCGCGACGAGGGCCTGCGTCCCGTCCCCGCCGGCGACGCCGAGCAGATCGGCTCCCCGGCGTACCGCGTCCTCGGCGAGGGCCTGGACGTCCTCATGACCTGCCCCCAACAGATGGACCTCGGCTCCGAGGGCCTCTGCCGCGCGCACGAGGTCGAAGCTGACCACCTTGCCTCCGCCCGACCAGGGGTTCATCACCAGGAACGGCCGGCGGACGGCCGGAGCCGGTCGAGTGGGGAGGGTCGGCAGGGTCCCGGTCTCGGTCGCGGTTCCTGACGGCGTCAGTGCCGCTGCGCCGGCAGCCAGACCGACGAAAAGAAGTCCCAGCGCGAGCGCCGCCACCCACAGGAGGTGTGCGGCGACGTACACCACGGGAACGGCGAGTAAGGCGACTCCACCGACGACCGCGGCCACCCACCGCCGTGCGCCGTGATGGGCCAGGAAGCCGTATCCGGCGGCCAGCATCACGGCGACGGCGAGGCAGCCGACGACAAGCATCGTCAGACTGCGGAGCCCGGCGAAGCAGATCAGGACGAGGGCAGCCGCACCCACGGACGCGATGGCTCCTCGAGCGAACCACCGGCGCCGGGACTCGGTCATCACCTGATCCGCAGCGACGGCGGAATCAGCGCTCGGTCCGCATTTCCTTGCCGTGCACGGCGAGCGCCCAGATCACCAGGACGTCCAGCGTGATCAGCATGACCGACCAGACCGGGTAGGCCGCGAGGAACGCGAGGTTCACCACGGCGCTGATCATCACGAGCCCGATCGCCCAGGTCCGCGCCAAGATGTTTCCGCTCAGCACGCCCGCGGCGGCCGCCAGGGTGATCACGCCGATCGCGAGGTGGGTCCAGCCCCAGGCCGTGTAGTCGACGTTGACGATGAGCCCGCTGGGCCGAACGAGGAAGTACTGGTCGCGGAACAACGCTGTCAGTCCGGCGATGCCCTGGAAGAAGCCGGCCACCATCATGATGAT
>JAVEDQ010000020.1 GCA_030840885.1 Frankiaceae bacterium | reverse complement strand
TCGACGCCGCTCTCGATGAGGTCGCCGCCCGCGGGCTCGCCACCGCTGTGCTCACCAACGGCACCCGCGAGCTGCAGGAAGCGAAACTCGCCGCTCTCGGGGTGCTCGACCGCATCGGGCCGGTGCTGTGCGCCGCCGAGATCGGCGTGGCCAAGCCGCACGGGGACGCCTTCGCGGCCGTGTGCGACCGGCTCGGACTGCCGGCGGCGTCCGTCCTGTACGTCGGCGACGAGCACGAGGTCGACATCATCGGCGCCCGCACAGCCGGACTCCGGGCCGTCCTGATCGACCGCGGACAGGCCGAGCCCGTCGAGGAGGATGCCCGCATCAGCTCGCTGCCCGCCCTCGCCGAGTGGCTGTGACGTCTCCCCTCGAGGACATCGCCCCGAGATCACGAGCAACGCGATAGATCCACTAGCGGCGTGTCGCAGCAGTTCGTCCGGCGAGTCGATCTTTCCCGTTGCTCACGATCTTGGGCGGGCCGCCGGGCGTCAGGCCGGGGTCAGCACCTTGCGCATCGAGACGTGCGGTATGCCGGCCTCGAGGTAGTTCTCGCCGAATGCCTCGTACCCGAGCCGGGCGTAGAAGCCTTCCGCGGAGAGCTGGGCGTGCAGCTCGAGAACCGGCAGCTCCAGTTCGCGGGCCCGGTCCTCGATGGTCCGCATGACGACGGCACCGAGTCCCGTCCCCCGAGCACTCCTGCGCACCGCCACCCGCCCGACGATCCCGACGCCCTGCACGATCAGCAACCGCGCCGTGGCCACAGCTGACCCGTCGCCCGATTGGTCGAAGATGACGGCGTGCTCGGCCTCGTCGTCCCTGCCGTCGATCTCGATGTCGGCGTCCACGCCCTGCTCGACGACGAAGACCTCCATCCGCAGCGCCACGGCGGCGGACCGCCCCTCGGGGTCGGTGACGAGAACGGCCTGCACGGTCAGCCTCCGAGGATCAGCAGCGCGGCCGCCGCGACCAGCAGCACCAGCGCGAGCCCGCCGAGCACCCGATGCGAGCCGGCGTGCAGGACGGGACGCATCGACCGGACCTGCTGTGAAGCGCGAGCGCCTCGCAACACCTGGCGCTGCCCACGGACATCGTCTCGCACGCCGCCGACGGCCGTCTCGACGCGGGTGGTCACCGACCGCAGCCGCAGCGCGAGCACGGGCAGCAGGCGACGGTCGAGCGCAGCGAGCTGGGTCCGCAAGGCCACCCGCTTCAGTCCTCGGCCAGTTCTGCCAGGGCCGCCGCGAGGTCCGGCGGGTCAGGGCTGGTGAACTCGACGGGGCGGCCGTCGGCGGGGTGCTCGAACCCCAGGCGCCAGGCGTGCAGCCACTGCCGGGTCAGGTGCAGCCGGGCCGAGAGCGTCGGGTCCGCGCCGTACTGCGAGTCGCCGACGCACGGGTGGCGCAGCGCCGCCATGTGCACCCGGATCTGGTGCGTGCGTCCGGTCTCGAGCCGGATGTCGAGCAGGCTGGCCGCGCGGAACGCCTCGACCGTGTCGTAGTGGGTGATGCTCGGCTTGCCGCCGGCGACGACCGCGAACTTGTAGCTGCCCTGCGGGTGCCGGTCGATCGGCGCGTCGACCGTGCCGCGCAGCGGGTCGGGATGACCCTGCACCAGCGCGCGGTACCGCTTGTCGACGGTCCGGTCGCGGAACGCCGTCTTCAGCGCCGTGTACGCGGACTCGCTCTTCGCGACGACCATGAGCCCGGACGTCCCGGCGTCCAGCCGGTGGACGACTCCCTGGCGCTCGGCGGCGCCGCTGGTCGAGATGCGGAAGCCAGCGCCGGCGAGGCCCTGCGTGACGGTCGGTCCGTCCCATCCGGGACTCGGATGCGCCGCGACCCCGGCGGGCTTGTCGATCACGACGAGGTCGTCGTCGTCGTGCACGATCTCGAGACCGGCCACGGTCATCGCCGGCGGGATCTCGTTCGCCCCGGGCGCCGGCGGCAGCTCGACCTCGAGCCAGGCCTCGGCGTGCACGCGGGTCGAGCGGGACGGCGCGACGCCGTCGAGCATGACGTGGCCTTCGTCGATCAACCCGGCGGCGGCGGTCCGGGAGAACCCGAACATGCGGGCGACGGCAGCGTCCAGCCGGAGCCCCTCGAGACCGTCGGGGACGGGCAGGGAGCGCCGATCGGTCATCATCGCGAGGCTACGGCGTCCGAGGGACGACCTCGACCTCGCCGTCCAGGCGCTTGCCGCGCATCGAGAGCAGCACGGCGAACAGGCCGCCGACGACGATGCAGGTGTCGGCGACGTTGAAGATCGGCCAGTGGGCCAGGTGGATCCAGTCGACGACGTGACCGCGCAGCGGACCGGGATCGCGGAACAGCCGGTCGCCGAGGTTCCCCAGTGCCCCGCCGAGCAGCAGGCCGAGGGCCACCGCCCAGCCACGCGAGCGCAACCGCCGGGCCGTGGTGAGGATGAAGACGACGACGGCACCGGCGACGAGCGTGAAGATGATCGTCCCCCCGCCGGCCAGGCCGAAGGCGGCTCCCGGGTTGCGGATGAGCTGCAGGTCCAGGACGCCGGGGATCAACCGGATGGGCGCGCGGTCGGTGAGCTGGGCGACGGCGAGGAGTTTGCTGACGAGATCGACGACGAAGGCGACGACGGCGGCCGCGGCAAGCAGCCCGATCTGGCGGCCTCCCGCGACAGGAGCCGGTTGGGCCGGCGCGGCAGTCTTGGCGCTCTCGTCGGTCGGCTCGGTCGGCTCGGTCGTCGCGTCGGCACTCACAGGACGGTCTATCGGCCGTTCCGGCTCGGGCGACATAGGCGGAACAGGCGACACCGGCGACACCGGCGACACAGCTGCCTCGGGTGCCGTTTCGCGCTCCGCCATGGGTCCACTGTAGGAGTGCGCTTGACCGCGGCGCCGCGTTGGACAACTGCGCTAACCTGACAGGGCGGACCAGGTGCCGATGGGGACGAGTAGCGGCGCGTGCAGCGAGAGCGATCCGGGGACGGTGGAAGCCCGGAGGCCAGCACGTCGTGAACATCACCCCGGAGCCGCCGGCGGAACAGAGCCCTCGCACCACGAGGGCTCCCAGTAGATCCGGCCCGCAGCCACGAGAGGGTGCCCTCCCGAGCCGATCGGTCGGGCGCCAAGGAGGGTGGTACCGCGGCGCGGTCCCGTAGGGGGCCGGGCGTCGTCCCTCCGGTCGCACTGACCTGCTGCTAGGGCAGGCCGATCCGGAGGTCCCCGAATGTCGTTCCGCCGCCTGCCCGGCCCACCTGACCTGCCGGCGCTCGAGGCCGAGGTGCTGCACCGCTGGAGCGAGACGAGGGTCTTCGACCGCTCGCTGCAGCAGACCGCCGGGGGCACCCCGTGGGTCTTCTACGAGGGCCCGCCGACCGCCAACGGCCATCCCGGCGCCCACCACGTAGAGGCCCGCGTCTTCAAGGACCTGT